>JBFMDV010000002.1 GCA_040753875.1 Candidatus Zixiibacteriota bacterium
TGGCGAATCTCTCTGGCGTTGACCGCCTCGACCGCTTCCGGATTCTTTACGAGGTCCGATTTCTCGATAGCGGACAACAACTCGCCTGTACCCTCATCCTGCTAAAGCAATTTTGAGATAGGTTCTAACCTGGTCGGTTGTTGGTGACCGGATTTCGACTCTAACTGAGTCTGCGGTCGGCTCCCCCTTGTCCCTTGCCAAACGACAGATTTCTCTTAGATTATTCAGCCATGTCTCGACAGAACCTGATGGGATATACCATGCCCCAAATGGAGAGTCTTGTGGTCTCTCTTGGCGGCAAGCCGTTCGGCGGGAGGCAACTGTTCAAATGGTTGTACAATACCCGGTTGTACGACTTTGATCTGATGACCGACCTGACCAAGGAGTTGAGGCGACGGCTCAGCAGCGAGTATGCATTTGGCCATCTGCGTTTGGCTCATAGCGCCCGGTCGGTTGACGGTACCGAGAAGTTCTTGTTCCGACTGGAGGATGGCCGTCCGGTCGAGACAGTGTTGATCCCCGACGATGGCCGCCGGACACTCTGCATATCATCGCAATCCGGCTGCGCCCTGGCCTGTCGGTTCTGCGCCACCGGCACGATGGGGTTACTTCGCAATCTGACAGTGGGAGAGATTGTCGGTCAACTTATGTATGTGCGCGATCTGCATGGCGATGAGGCATTCAGCAATGTTGTATTTATGGGAATGGGGGAACCGCTGCAAAACTATGACAACATGATCGAAGCGATCAGGATCATGAAAGAGCCGCGTGGGCTGGGACTGGCCGCCAAGAAGATCACCGTTTCGACATCGGGAATAACGCCCAAGATAAAGAAGCTTGCGGATTCGGGTCTTAAGGCGCGGCTGGCGCTCTCGCTTCACGCAGCCACGCAGGCCAAGCGGCGGAAGATCATGCCGGTGGCCGAGACGTTCGGTCTGGAGAAGCTGATGGAAGCGGTTCGCTATTTCGCGGAGAAGAGTGGCGACCGGGTCACTTTTGAATATATCCTCTTCGATGGATTTAACGACACACTGGAAGACGTTAGAGAGCTGTCGCAACTGATCCGGGGGATTCCCTGCAAGATCAATATTCTCGCGTATAATGAAGTTCCGGGCCTTCCGTTCAAGCGGCCCTCAGACGAAAAAGTCGACTGGTTTGGACGGCAGCTGTACCCGCGGGCTCCTGCGGTTACGGTGCGGAAAAGCCGCGGCCGGGATATTGCCGCCGCCTGCGGTCAACTGGCGGCGCGCCATGTGGCAGAGGAGGTTTGATTGCGGTTTCAAAACGTTATCGGGTCGGCGATTCTTTTCGCAGCGTTTGGCTTTGGACAATCGTGGGGACAATCGCCGGACGTTGAAGTCGGCGAGATCAGCACCCCCACGCTTCGATGGGGGCGCCAGTCGGCCGTGTTCGATCTCACGAACAAGACCGAAAATCTCAAATTCATCACGGTTGAGACGCGCATGAAGTTCGAGGGGACCTACCTGAACGCTTCGCGCACCGCCCGCACTCATTACATCCTCGAACCCATGAACACAATTAACGTGAAGGCGACCGTTGATATACCGGGCAATTTCGGCCGGGCGACGATGACGGTGGCGTTGTATGATGTGGTGGACACGCTGGATCCCTTGATGGCGCAGCAGAAGATATACGAACAGCCATTCACCCTGATGTTTCATATCCCTGACCCACTGATGCCGTATCTGCAGTCAAAGGTAACAATGCCCCCCATGGTGGGCCGGAATCCTGATTTTGACAATGAGTTCTCGCGCGTATTGCTCGAACTGCTGGCCGAACGGAAGACGCCATCGGAGATCGCCGCCATGGCGCTGGCGGACTCGGCGTTTGTCGCTGAGGCGATCGCCAATCTGAAGGTCAAGACATATCTCACCGACGACTCAGGCACGCTGCGTTTGAATGTTCCAGTGATCCGCGCAGCCGAGGCCGATGAGGCATTGGCTCTGGCAAAACAGGGCGCAGCCGACCTGGCGGCGCAGATAAAAAAGAACATGCCCGCGTTCCTGAGAGTGCGCGACTCGCTGGCGGTGATCGGCAAAATCCCCAAAGACACCAACGCGTTCATGAGCGGGGGGGTCATTCTCTACAAGCTGTATCCGGCGGTCGGAGCGCTGCTTCTGTGGCACGATTACGGCCAGGGGTTTATTGCGGGGCGTACGCCCCTTGATATCTTCGCGGGTACCGACCCCTGCAATGCTTTCATGCCGTCGTACATGTACGCGGTGGAGGGGGGCGAAGTGGTGAATGGCACGCAATACTACAATATGACCATCGCGAGGAATCGTCTGGTTCTCACCTGGGGAGACCGGGTGCCGGACGTGGATTGTCCGGAGAAGCTGAATTTCACCCAACCGCTGGCCGAGCGCACGGAGTGGAACTATGTCCGGGGCGACATCCCGGATGTTTATATGTTCGACACCAGTCTCACGTATCCGTCGATGCGCATACTTGCCGGCGGCGCCAATGACAGGCTGCAGAAGCTGTACGATGATTACAAGAAGATCTCGGAGAAATATCGCCCCGGTCAGTTCACGATGGGGTGCAGGTACTGGTTCTGGAATCTGGTGGCTACGCACGCGCTCAGACAATTGCTGATCGAGAATGTCGTGCATCGGGGACCGATCAACGGACAATTCCGACTGGAGTTGATACCGTGAAGCACATCGCGACGATAGTCATGCTGGCAGTATTCGCCGTCATCTCCTGCAAAGAGAAGACGCCCAACCGGGACTATATCCCGGTTCTCAAGCAGCAGCTCTACCTCTTGCAGGAGGCGGTGAAAGCTGGAGACCGGACCGTTCTGGATTCGCTCTTGAGCGATGACCTCCGTGCCGAGAACGGGGCGGATTCCCTGTTTTGGTTTGTGTCGGCGCCCGGCGGCGAATTTGCATTCGCACAGTTCGGAAACTGCGAAATTTATTACAATGACGACAAAGCGCGCGCCGACTGCGTGCTCGTGGACACGGCCGGCCGGGAGGGTGCAGCGGTTACGCTGACGATGGTCAATGAAGGGGGGAAATGGCTGTTGAAGCGGTTCGAGTCGAAAACGCCGGCCCCCGGCCGCTAAGGACTTTCTCCGGTGAATTGAAAAAGAAAAGCGCCGGCAATCTGCCGGCGCTTCTGTCAATTGATGGTGAACTCGAAAGCCCCGATCAGATTTTGTCTTTCTTTTGACCTTCGAGTATCATCCGCGAGTATTCTTTGGGCTCGCTTAGAATCTCAACTGCCTTTTGTACGGCCTTGTCGTCTTTCAGCACGATCTGTTCGTATACGCCGCGCTCGCCGGAGATTGAGGAGACGATCTCCCGTTTAATGGCGCGCTTGATGTAATCGACGGATTGGTCGAAGTCGGCCGTCTTTTCTTTCTCTATCAGCGATGACATCTGATTGAATTGGCTTTGGAACAAGGTGTCCTTGTTTTCGGCCTTCACCGTCTTTTCCATATCTTCGAGCGCCACCTGGAGGGCCGACTTGTACGTGAAATCTTTCTCCTTGATGAATTTCCTGAATTCACTCAAGACCTGATCGGTGATTTCGAAATCAGGCTTGACATCGGGGTGATCTGCCACGTACTGGACGGCGAAGTCGAAGAACATGGATTTGCGCTCGAGATTGATCTCGATTGGTTTCCAGGTCTCGCGATCCATGACGATGTCGGGCACGATGCCGCCCCCGCCGTACACCACGCGGCCGCCGTTCGTGTAGTATATCTCCTTGTCGGTGACTTTCATCGTGTCGGCGGTGCTGTCTTCTGCATCGAAATCATCGGCCATTGATCCCGGATGGTCTTTCCCCTGTTTGTCGGCTTTCTGGATACACCGGCCGGAGGGAACATAGTACTTGGCTGTGGTCAGCTTGAGGGCCATCGAGCCGTCATTGGAGATCGGGAAAATCTGCTGCACGAGGCCTTTGCCGTAGGTGGTGTTGCCGACGATCAGCGCTCTATCCCAGTCTTGAAGTGCTCCGGCCACGATCTCAGAGGCCGACGCGGTCCCCTCGTCAACCAGCACCACGAGTGGTTTGTCCGGGAAGATTGGCGGGCGGTCGGACTTGTAATGCCGCTCGCTGTCGGCGTAGCGACCGCGGGTATAGACAATCTCGCTGCCCTGTTTCAGAAACAGTTCCGACGTCTCTTTGGCCTGATCGAGCAGGCCGCCGCCGTTGGAGCGGAGATCGAATACGAGGGCTGAGGCATTTCGATTATTCAGGTCGTTGATCGCAGCGCGGAGCTCGGCGGAGGTCTCCTCGGCAAACCGCGACAGTCGGATATATCCGATATTCGTGCCCGGGACCACGCCGGCGTAATTCACCGACTTCAGTTCGATCTCGGCCCGTTCGATCTCGAACTCCTGCAATTCCGGAAGTCCCTGTCGTTTGATGACCAGTTTGACCGAGGTACCGGCCTTCCCACGCATCAGCTTGGAGGCATCGGCCGATTTCATGCCGTCGGTGGAGTGACCGTCAATTTCCCAGATTATATCTCCTGCGTGCAGGCCGCGCTTGTAGGCTGGGGTTCCTTCTATCGGCGAGATGATGACAATGCGGTTATCGCGCGCGTCGATCATCATCCCCAGACCTTCGTACTTGCCGTGGGTGCTTTCCATGAGCGCGTCATACGAGGATTTTTCCATTACCACCGAATAACGATCCAGGTCGGTCAGCATGCCGGAGATGCCGGCTTTGACGATCTTGTCGATATCCACATCTTCCATGTACTGATTGCGGATATTGAAAGCCGTCTGAGTGAGCTTCTTGACGGCGCGGAGAAAATTGTCGTTGCTGCGTGAAACGGAATCCTGACTGCGCGGAAGTTCCTCGACGTTTAGTTCAACCGTATCCGCGTAGAGAACCGGCTCGGACGCCTTGGAGAGTTGCCCGGCATCACCTGGTCCGGCGAACCAAATCATGGCCAGAGCGAAAATGGTGATACCGAAAAGTTGTGCCGTGTAGCGCATCATGCAATCCTCCTATGGCGACTTGTCATAGCGCAATCTATATGCTGTTTACCTGCTGTCAAGTTGGCCGGCGTTTGTCGGCGACCCGTATCTCATTGACACTTTAACACTTATACGGCCCCGCTGGTTTCATCGAACCGTATCATTCAGCGATGTCTTGTCGTAACCTCATTCTCTGAAGGCGGTTAGCCATTTCCACGCGTTCCAATCGGCAACTTTTGTGAGTGTTCCGCCGTCTCATTACTTGATAACACCAAAATAAGTTGTTCATTGTTATCGGCTTAAGGCCGACCGGGTCGTATCAATGGCGTGCAGATTGTACGTAAATCGAACAGGTGAGTTGCAGTGAAACCCGGCGTTCCCAAACGGATTTCAGTCGCATGGCTGCTGAATCTTCTCTTGCCGGGACTCGGGCACGCTCTATGGCGGGAATGGTTATTTGGCCTATTTATCTTTCTCATCATGCTGATCGCGGTGGTGTTGTTTGTCGTGACGTTGCTTGTCCCCTTATCGGCGGTGGTGAAGGTGCTGCTTCTGGGTCTGCCGCTCGTGTTCTATCTCTTTTCCTTCGTAGATCTGGCGCGCACCGTCCGCATGCGTCGTAGCAATGTCATGATATCGTCGAGACGGATGCTCATCTGTCTGGCAGTTGGCATAGCGTATCAGTTCCTGTCACCCTCGGCACCGCTTAATATCGGGCTCAATAATTTGCCGGAGTTGTATCGACAATCGGACAGTCGACTGACCCCGCTTTTTCATCGGGGGGATCTGCTCGAAGCCAGTCACATGTCGTACTTCGTCAAGCTGATGTTCTTTGAACGACCGATCATGCATTCGCTCCCACAGCGATACGATATCGTTCGGTTTGAGGCGCCCGACAAGGTTCGGCACGCGGGTGTCGTGCTGGGGCGATCCGGTGAGTCGATCGAAATGGCCGAGGGGGTCCTGGTCGTCAACGGCCTGCCGGACCTTACGAATGGTCCCGAGGGTATTAGCCTCACCGGTGACTGTCCGTTGACAGTAGTACGCGACTATTCTATTTTGGTCGCCACTATGAACTCCGGCGCGGTTGACAAGCTTTACCAGGTACCGTTCTCGGATATTGTGGGAAAGGTTAGCCGGCTCCCTTGACCTCCGTCGACACCCTCATATTTGATCTTGACGGCACGCTCATCGATTCTTCCGACGGTGTGGTGGAGGCCGTGAATTTTGCCCTGCGACAACTGGGAGAAGCCGAACGGTCGCCGGATGAGATCAAGCCGTATATCGGATATCCGCTGCACAAGATGTTTGCCGATTTCACCGACGCACCTCCGGATGAGTTGTACCGGCAGTTCCAGGTGCGGGCGGCATTGACAATCGTCGCCTCGGCTGTGCCGCTCGACGGAGTCGAAAGTGTGCTGTTGGAACTTCATCGACGTGGTTATCGCATAGCAGTAGCGACAACCAAGGTGCGTGCGCATGTCGACGGCATTCTGGCAAAGCTCGGATGGACCAGGTTCTTCGAGGCGACTGTCGCCGGGAACGAAGTTCCCCGATTCAAGCCGGACCCTGGTGCCTTTCTGCTGGCTTTGGAGCGACTGAACGCTCGAGCCACACAGGCTCTGGTGATCGGCGATACCGAAAACGACATCCTGGCGGCCCGGGCCATACCCATCAGGATAGCGGCGGTGTTGTCTCCCTATGGCGGACATGACAAGGTCCGCGCCTTGCGACCGGATTATGTGATTGCGACCCTTGGCGAGCTGCCGAATATTCTCTCCAACCGTTCACGAGAGAAAGGGTAATGCCATGAAGGTTGTTTACGTACATTCGTTCCGGACCCGTTTCGGGACCATCCATACTGCCTCGACGGACGACGGCCTGGCGCTCGTTACGCTGCCGGGTGATTCTGAGGGGCGCTTTCATACGATCGTAAGGAAGCACTTCCCTGACAGCATTGTCGAGCCGGGAGGGCCCGAAAGCGAACAAGTTGAGCGTCAGTTGCTTGCTTATTCTGAAGGGAAACTCAAGAAGTTCACCCTCAAGCTGGATTTGATTGGCTCTTCGTTTCAAAAACGGGTGCTGACGGAAGTGGCGCGGATACCGTACGGACAGACCCGCACCTACCGCGAGATCGCGGCAGCCGTGGGGAATCCGAAAGCTTCACGTGCGGTCGGTGGGGCCAACGCGCACAACCCGATCCCATTGGTCGTACCGTGCCATCGGGTCGTGGCTGCGAACGGTTTGGGCGGATACGGTGGAGGGCTGACGATGAAAAAGAAACTACTGGCATTGGAAGGCGCGCTGCAGGCTGGCGAGTGAAAGCCGGCCGCAGGCGGCGCAGATTCGGGAGAGACTCATGGATCCTCGTGTGACGAAACTGGCCAAGGTCCTTCTGCATTACTCGATCAAATTGAAGAAGGGGCAACTGTTCAAGATACAAGGAGAGCCGGTGGCGCTGCCACTTATCAAGGCGGTGTACGAGGAGGCGGTCAAGATCGGAGCCAATCCGTATGTCATGCTCAAGATTCCCGACAACGAAGAGATGTTTTTCAAGCACGCGTCCGACGAGCAACTGGCCTACATTTCACCGCTGACCCGTCTGGAGATCGACAAGATCGACGCGCTGCTTTCGATCTGGGGTACAGAGAACACCCGATATCTGACCGGCACTAATCCCAAACGGCAGGCGTATCAGCGCAAATTCCAGAGGCCAATAGTCGAGAAGCTGTTCACGCGTATCGGCAACAAGTCCCTATCATGGGTCGGCACGCAGTTTCCGTCGTTGGCCGATGCCCAGGATGCGGACATGTCGCTGGCGGACTACGAGGATTTCGTCTATTCGGCAGGACACATCGACGCCGCCGATCCGGTTAAGCACTGGCAGAAAGTGGAAAAGGAGCAGGCACGTCTGGTGAAGATCCTCAACACGGTCGACCGCCTGCATGTCCGCTCGAACGACACCGATCTCAAACTTAGGGTGAAAGGTCGGAAGTGGATCAACTGCGCCGGGACGCAGAATTTCCCGGATGGAGAGATTTTCACCGGTCCGATCGAAGACTCCGCTGAGGGACATATTCGGTACACGTTTCCCGCCGTGTACATGTGGCGCGAAGTTGAGGATGTCCGCCTGGATTTTAGGAAAGGCAGGGTAGTGAAAGCAACCGCCGCTAAGAATCAGGAATATCTGAACGCCATGCTCGACATGGACAGGGGGGCTCGGTTCGTAGGGGAGTTCGCCATCGGGACCAACTATGAGATCAAGCGGTTCAGTCGCAACACGCTTTTCGACGAGAAGATCGGCGGCACGTGTCACCTGGCGGTCGGGGCTTCGATCCCCGAATCGGGCGGCAAGAACAAAAGTTCGCTGCATTGGGATATGGTTTGTGACCTCAAGCAGGGGGGAGAGATCGTGGCCGACGGGAAAGTGATCTATAGGAACGGCAAGTTCGTCATCTAAAGTGACCTCGCAATCAGTTCGAAAAAAGGGACCGAGTTTCGAAGCTCGGTCCCTTCTGTCTATTCGATCATGGATTGGTCGGCGGCGGCCCACCGAAGAAGAGAAAATCGACCGCCATCTGCAGATCACTGATATCCTGCAGAAAATCGTGTGTCCAGTCGCCCGATTGGATCGTCACGGCGGGTGGTCCGCCGAAGAAGAGGCGGTCGACTATAAACTGCAGATCCGAAATGTCCAGCAGAAAGTCGTAGTTGCAGTCTCCCCGAAGAATGTTCTTGGTAGCGATCACGCCAGTATTAACCACCGGCTTGTAGGTCAGCGCGGGTGAATAGAGATTGAGCTTATTGGTGAAGACATCCGTCGTATCCACGACATTGGCCAGACCACCGAAGGCGAACTGGTTGGTCGTGCAGTAGATTTTCAACACTTCGCCGTTGCCGGTCGTGAGGTCCGGAGCGCCGCCGCCGTTGTCGGCTTTTAGCTCGATCGTGTACCGCTTGTTGGTCGGATCGAAATTGAGATAATTGAGCGCCTCGAAATACGAGGTCCTACTGCCGAGCGACACGGAATCGAAGGTGATATTGAGGGGAGTCGAAGCGAGTTTGAACGGGATGACGATGCGGCTCAACGGCTGCGAATTGGCGAGATACACCGAGTTGACCACCTGCTGACCCGCAAACGCGGAATCGAGACCGAAGTTCAGCGTGTCGCCGAGAGCAACAATATAGGCGGTCTTCAGATTCGTGATCAGGCCGTAGGTGGTCATCACGCTCAGCGAGACATCATACAGGCCGGGCACCGTATAATTGTGCGATGGGTTCTGAAGAGCTGAACTGTCACCATCGCCAAAATGCCAGAGCCATGAACTGGCGGCCAGGGCACTGCTGCCGGTGAAATTCACGGTCATGGGTGCGTTGCCTTGCGTGATGTCCGCGGAGATCGCGATCGGCCAGCCCAGCGCCGCTTCGATATTCACGATGCCCCAGCCGTAGTTGTTGTCCGGAATGGATGCGCGCGATGCGGTCTGCATGACGGCATCGCGGATCATCTGCGGTGTGAAATCGGGATGCGCCTGTACCATCAGGCATACCGCCCCTGCCGCCAGCGGACAGGCGGCCGAGGTTCCGCTGAAGCTGGAACTGTAGGCAACGTCGCCCGACGACGAAGCAGCGTACGTGTTGATACCTTGAGCGCAGATCTCCGGCTTGGTGCGGCCATCGAAGGTCGGCCCGCGCGATGAAAAACTGGCGATAGTGCCGGTCGAGGAGACTGCGCCCACGGCCAGGATATTGAAGGCATCCGCAGGCGCTGTCAGAGTGCCTGCGCCCGGTCCGGAGTTCCCCATGGAATTGCAGACGATGATGCCGAGACCGTCGGCGGTGTTTGCCGCCAGCGTGATAATAGCCGTGTTGCCGTCCATGTCCGCATAAGTATATGAGTAGGTGCTGTCATCGAACACGCCGTAACCGAGCGACGACGTGACCACATCGGCGCCGATGGAATCGACCCATTCCAGCGCGGCAACCCAGTTGTCCTCTTCCATGTGCGATTCCATGCGGACATCTTCGGTCTTGCAGAGAATGAAATTCGCCTTGTACGCCCCACCGTACATCGTACCGTCTTTCATCCCTCCGGCCAGTGACCAGGTCGAGGTGCCGTGACTCCAGGCGGACGAGACATCGCCAGGCTCATTCGCCGTGTTGCCGTCGTTGAAAACGAAATCATATTCGGCGAGCACCCGACCCTCCAGATACGCCTGTGCGAACGCTTCGTGCGACTTGCGGAAACCGGTGTCGAAAACGGCAAGTGTCACGCCCTGACCGTTGTATCCCTGGTCGTGAACCTGCGGCACGTTCATCTGGGTCAATTGACCTAACGATGATCCGTAGTTGAGAGCATCCGGCTGCATCGGAGCTGTCGGTGCCGACGGAAGCTCGCTTTCGATAACCGGCTCAGGCTCCCGTACAAATCTGGCAACCGGTTTGATCTGCGCCACGTACGGCAAGGAAGCGACATCATTAAGTCGATCCATGGGAAGGTCAAAGCTGGCCGCGTTCAACCACCGCGATTCGCGCCGAAGTTTGCCGCCCAAAGATTCAATGCCACGGAGATAAGTTGATTCCACAGGGAGGTCGACAAACAACACGTTCTCGTGTCCCACCTTGGCCCGTCGTGCTCGAGCCCGCTCGGTGAGATGTACAGCCGCCGCTTTTTGTGTATAGCCCGGTCGATCGGTGACTCCCTTGTCAGTGAAGAAAATCCAGACCGTGGCGGACGAGGGATTCCGATGTTCAAGGATCTGGCGGGTTCTCGCGCTGACGACTTCGGTCGATTTCGCGATGACGACCGGCTCCGGTGATAGCTGCGCGGTCGCAGCGGAAATGGAAACCGAATCAATGATAAAAATGGCGGTTACAATGCAGACGGAAGTGAGGGAGGCTGAAAACGTGACAACGCGACTGCTCATCGGCACTTCCTTTCCATGGTGTATGAACGCCGTGGCGCTTGGGTAAGTAACTATCTTGCAATCAAGTTACATCAATCGCCGATTTTGTCAATGTCAACCTGAGGCCCCCCTACAGGTGAGGGAAAGCGCCCATACTGTACTCCAATGTCGGCAACTTCTGGCAGGTTCCCCAGTTCGCTCGAAACTGTGGACGTAAACCTAACTGTTTCGGGTTCATCGCCTTGAATCTTAAGGACGCTGTGGGGACAATTTCTCCCCTGCAAGGCATGCCGAATGCATCGGTTGTGGCAGGTAAAACCTTCGGCTGGAGCTGGGGAAGGCCGTTTGCGGGCCGCCGGCCGCGGTGAAAGGAAAGTAGCCATGAACACAACGTTTCGTGTACGATCAGTCCAGGGTATCACGTTGATCGAGTTGATGACGACGGTGGTCATTATCGGTCTGGTGGCCGGGATGGCGGCGCCGAAGTTTGAACGCGCCTACAAGCGGATTCAGTTCCGCTCGACTACCCGGGATATTACCTCGACTATGAAGCTGGCCAGGTCCATGGCAGTCGCCAGCAAAGACCAGTACGGCATCTTCTTCGATCCGGCCCAGCGCACGGTTACCCTGTTTCGCGACCAGGTCAATCTGTCGAATTTTGCGTTCGAGTCGGGTGACTCAACCATCCGTGTCGATACGCTGCCGACGGAATTCGTGTACATGTCGACCGATGTCGGGAATAACGTGATCGCGTTCAGAGCCAATGGCTCAGCCGGATTCACGGGCGGCGGAAATATTTATACGATGGCTCTCAGCGATGATATTGTCGGCATCCAGACACTGAACGTCCTTGCCTCCACCGGGCGTGTTCACAGCGACCAGTGGTACTACTAACAAGAGACCCTCCTTCTCTCCTTTCTTTGGCTGATTTCCCCGGGGTCACCCCCCGGGGTTTTCATTTGCGGGGCAATGCGTTGGACTGTCCGGCACTACAATTACAGTAAAGTCCGTCCCGCTTGGGACCGATAGCAGGATTGTTGGCCCGGAAGGGAGGCCGCGACCCCCTATGGTGATATATGGGCGTCCGGCCAAGGTTTTTTTGCCGGTCCGGTTAATTCGCCTGGCGGCATGCCGATAAAGAAAGCAGTTGCATAGGCACACGAGTCGGAAAAAGGATACCTGCAAATAAAGAGTTGGCTATGTTGTTCTCACGCAAAAGCACAAGCACCGTTGGGCTCGACGTCGGCGCCAGTTCGATCAAGCTGGTCAAGCTGGATCATTCCCGCAACGGGCACTCGGTGTCGGCGATCGGCATCCGCGAGTTGCCGCCGGAAGCGATTGTGGCCGACGAGATTCGCGACCGCGAGGCGGTCATTTTCAACATCCAGTCGTTGATCGATCAGACCGACCCCAAGATCAGGGACGTGGTGGTGTCCATCTCCGGGCACGGGGTGATCACGGACAAGTTCACGATCGACAAGAAGACCGGGCCGGAAGCGGAGCAGGCGATTCTGTTCGAAACCGAACAGCGGGCGCCGTTCGATGTCGACGACGTCACGCTGGATTACCATATCATCAAGACCGATGACGACATCAACAAGATGGACGTCCTCCTGGTGGCGGCCCGCAAGGAATATCTGCGCATGTACCTCGGGTTGATCGAAGATTGCGGTCTGAGGCCGGTGGTGGTTGATGACGATGCGTTCGCCATCCTGAACGCGTACGAATACAACTACGAGGCGGACCCCACCAAAGTCACGGCCCTGGTGAATGTCGGGCACGATGTCACCAATATCACCTATCTGGCCGAGGGGTTGTTCAAGGCCACGCGTGACGTGTCGGCCGGAACGCGTGAGATTTACAACGCCATTCAGCGTGAATTCCGTCTCAGCCCGGAACTGACCAGCAAGGCCATGAAGGGGGAGATGACGGACTCGGTCGACCAGGACATGCTCAAGGCGACCATCACGTCGGCGTGTGACGAACTGATATCCGGTGTCGAGCTGGCCTTCTCGTATTTCAAGTCACAGGCCAAGCTTGACCGGATCGACTGGCTGGTGCTTTCCGGTGGCGGCGCGCTGGTGCCGTACGTGCCGGAGTACCTGCAGTCCAAGTTGAACATACCTCTGGAACTATCCAACCCGCTGCGCACCGTGGATTACGATCCCGAGCTGTTCCAGTATCTGCAGCCGGAGAAAATCGCGCCGCTTCTGGCAGTGTCGGTCGGTCTGGCCATGCGGAAAGTGAGGTAATAGGACTATGATAGAGATAAACCTACTTCCCAAGGATTACCTCAAGGGGTCCCGCAGCTTTGCGCTCGGCAAAGGCGGGCTGTATGGCGTCGCCGGAGCGGTGGCGGTGGTGGTGATGTTGATCACCGTCACGTTCTACCAGATCCGCCAGTTGAGCTCGCTCCAATCCAATATCGAACGGGCATCCGAACGAGCGGCCATGCTTCAGCGCGATATAAAGGTGGTCGACGCCCTCACCGACGTGAAGACGAAGATCAACCGCCGGATGGAAGCGGTGGAGCGACTCGATCGTCACCGCACTGTCTGGGTCCGTATTCTCGAAGACGTGGCGGCCGATGTTCCGGATTTCGTCTGGCTGGCCGGGTTCAAAGAGAAGAGGTCCGAGCCTCCGAAGAGTGCGGAGAAGAAAGCCGGACAGGACAAGGGCGCGGCGAGTCCACAGCAGGCCGCAGCCGTGCCGGATTCCATGCCGGCGTTCCGACCGGTCGAGATCGAAGGATATGCATACACTCTCAACGCGCTGGCAGCGTTCATGATCAGCATGATGCGGTCGGATTTCTTCGACGGTGTCGAGTTGGTCAAGTCTGAGGAGACCAAATTCCAGAGCCAGAACGACGAGCGCGCATACAATTTTGTGGTAGCGGCGAACGTTCATTACCTCTCCGACAAGGATCTCACCAACCTGGTGGCGAACGCGGACGAGGAGTCGGAGTTCAATGAGGCGGATTTTGACGAGGCCGATGAGCCGGTGACCAGTGATGCGCCGGCAACCGTCGCCGCCCCTGACGGCAAACGCAATTAGGAGTAATGGGCTATGGACTTCAAGGATTCCAAGACACAGAAGATTGCGATCGCCGTCCTGGCGTTTTTCATCGTCGTGTATTTCTGGTATTCACGGGTGTACACCCGCTACGACAACCAGATCGTCCAAAAGAGCCAGGAATTCGAGACGATCACCACCAATCTCAAAAACGTCGAGATGAAAGCCAAGTCGCTGGATGCGCTGCAGACAGAGTACGCGGCGCTGGTGGAACGGTACCACGACATCGAAGCGCTGCTTCCGGAAGTGAAGCAGATTCCGTCGATGCTGGTCCAGCTCCACACGGCGTCCTCGCTGTCCGGCACCAAGATTACGAAGATCCAGCCCAAGCCGGTGGCGTCGGAGGAGTTTTACAATATCGCGTCATTCGAGATCGAGATGACCGGGACGTACCACGACTTCGGCAATTTTGTCAGTTATGTCGCCAATTTCCCGTTTATTGCCAACCTTTCCGAAATGGATATCAAGGCGACCAATGTTGCCATCTCAGCCGCTCCGGCAAATCAGGAGACCATGACCGGGCGATTCGAAGTTGGCAAAAAGAAGCCGACCATGACGGCCACGTTCGTCCTCTCCACCTATTATGTACAGGAAGGGGAGCGGCTCAAGGAACTGGTCTTATAGGATAGGAGATGAGGAGACGATGAAAGCAGTATTGTCAATCATGTTGTTGGGGACGCTGGCTCTTGCCGGGTTGGCGTCGGCCTCGACCGTCACCAACGTCAGCCTGTCCTACGAGAACGGCGCTACCGTGGCCCGGATCGAGGTGCAGGGACCGATTCGGTTCACGCACCAGACCGAGATTCCCAAGGACGGCAAGCCGGACCGGATGATCCTGGACGTCATAGGCGCGACCAATGAGATGGCGGCCAAATCGTTCAGCAATCTACCTGCTTGCGGCATCAGTGGCATCCGTACCAGCCAGTACGCGGTGACGCCGGAGAAGATCGCGCGCGTCGTGTTCGACATGCTGAAAGCGCCGATCTACCGTGTGGAGTCCGAAGGAACCAACATCAAAGTGATATTCACCGACAACACGGTGAAGCAGTTCAGCGCCTGGTCTGCCGCCAAAGCCACACCGACGACAACGGCTCCGAAGCCAACAGCGTTGCCGACAGTAGCTCAGCAGACAACTACGCCGGCAGTGAGCCCAGTCAGCCCAGCACAGCAGGCCAAAGCAATGGAGCAGGACCGTCAGGCGAGTCTGTCAGGCAGCGAACCTAAGCCGGCTGCGCCCGCCGTCACGGCAGCGTCACGCACAGCCAAGACTGAGCCAAAGCCGGTCGCGGTGACGCCTGCTACTCCGAACACTGTGCCAAAGGTCGAAGTGAAGCCGCCAACGCCTGTGACTCCCGCAACCCAGTCGCCTGTAACGTCGCAGATTGCAAAGGCCGATCAGAAACCACCGACCCCCGCCACTCCTTCTTCGACTACTAAACCCGAAGCGAAGCCGGGCACACCGGCGGTGGCGTCGACTCCAGTCGAACCCAAGCCGATAGTCGCAACTCCGAAGGCGGAGACAAAACCCGTTGCGCCGACTGCCACGCCAACGACCCCGCCCACTGCGACCACGCCGTCGATGACTCAAACGCCCAATCAGGCCGCTGTGAAGCAGACGGTTCCGACAACACCGGCGTCACCTCACGCAAAGAAAGATACGCCCGCGCAGACAGACGCATCCAAACCGTCGACTACTGGTGCACCGACACCGGCTTCACCAGCGGTTAGCAAAGCAGAGCCCAAACCGTCACAGACTGTTGCCACCGGCACTCAGCCGGCGGTGACGAAGGTCGAGCCAAGTCCGATAAAGGGCCCGGCACCGGCCGTCTCCAAGGTGGAAACACCTCAGACGGTTACACCGACTGAGACGAAGCCTATAGCGCCATCCTCTACCCCCAGCGTTGCCAAAGTGGAGACCAAGGGGACCGAGCCACTGAAATCGGCTGTGACCGATTCCGCCAAGGCTCTAGCGGCGAAGCCAGACAGCGGCGCCGAGAAGCCGCAAAAGCCGGCCCAGGTGGCCCAGAATGATGAGCAGTTCGCGCCAACCGATACGACCAAGTCGACCGCGCGGTTCCGCCGCAGCCCCGCCAGCCAGGCAAAGATCAAAGGGACGATGGTGGCTGAATTCCCGCAGCGGCTGGTCGTGAAGTACGAAGCGCAGGAGTATCGCGACCCGTTCGCGCCATTGCTTGACGATACGCGCACGTTCAACAATCCGGTCAAGGCGCGCCTCCCCAATGTCGAGGGGCTCAAACTGGTCGGTATCATCGAGTCAAGCGAGGGGGACAACCGGGCGTTGTTTGAAGACAAGAACGGCTACAGCTACATGTTGCAGTCCGGGGATAAAGTCCAGAAGGGGTACGTGCTGCGAGTCGAACGCGACCGCGTGTACTTCCAAATTTTCGAGTACGGCTGGAGCCGGACCATTGCGCTCACGATCGTCGACGAGTCCGAACGATGAAAGGTTGGTGCTGATATGATATGGAGTAGTATGAAGAGGCCCATTGCAGCTTTGTTGATGCTGGCGCTGGTAACTGCACTGGCGCTGCCGGTCGGAGGCGCCGAGGAACGTAAAGACCCGACGCAACCGATCAAGAACCTGCAGTTCCAGTCCGCCGATATTCGTGCGGTCCTGACGTTCCTGGCCGATTACGGCGGCGTCAATGTGGTTGTCGCTCCGAGTGTACAGGGGACAGTGACCATCAAGCTGCAGGACGTCATGTGGCGGAACGCCATGGACATTATCGGCCGGACGTACGGCCTGTCGGTTGTGGAAGAGAAGGACTATATCCGGGTGCTTCCCCAGGACGACTATCGCAAGGAAGTGACTGAGCTCGAGAAACACAACCAGGAACAGCGACAGTTGGCGGCCCTCGAGACCAAGATCATCAAGATCTCCAACTCGACGTCCGACGATATCGTCAGCGCCGTCAAGTCGCTGATGACCGAGCGCGGCAAAGCGACCAGCGACGCTCGCTCCAATTCGATAATCATCCAGGAAGTCCCCACCAACATGCAAAAGGTGCTGGACTATATTGCCGAGTTGGACAAGCCGGCGCGGCAGATCAAGATCTCCGCGCAACTGGTGGAAGTCTCTTCCAACGACCTGCGCGAACTCGGTATCAAGTGGACGGCCGAGGGGACCTACACCTCTGAGAAGGGGAACACCTACACGCAGACCGCCGAAGTTCTGGCCAACCGGAACAGCGACGTGGCTGCCCGGTACAGCGTGACGGCTCTCACCGGCGACTGGACTGCTTCGGCCATCGTCGAGGCGCTTGAGAAGTCCGGTAAGGGGAAGATCATCGCCCATCCGGAAATCACCACCATTGACAATAAAGAAGCCAAGATCCAGATGGGACAGAAGGTGCCGATCAAGCAGTTTGACCAGTCCGGTAACGTGGTCACTCGTTTCGAGCAAGTGGGTACCATTCTTACCGTGACTCCCCATATCACTGCCGAGAACCAGATCCTCATGAATCTGGCGCCAGAGCGGTCAACCTATGAATTCGACCCGAACGGCGTCATCATCAATACCAGCAACGCAGCCACTCACGTGATCGTCGAGGACGGCCAGACGGCTGTCATAGGCGGGCTGACGACTCAGGATGAAGTCGAATCAGTGACCGGCATACCGGTGCTCAAGGACGTACCGTTGTTGGGCGCGTTGTTCCGCTACAGTAACAAGCGGACAGAGAACCGGGACCTGGTGATCTTCGTGACGCCGACCATTGTGGACAAGGATCTGGCGTCGAAGAATTAGGACCTTCTAAAAAGACCGTCAAAACGGCCTTTCTCCACAGGGAGAGAGGCCGTTTTCGTCTAAAACCGCGGCGAAATCTTCCGATACATACAGAAAAAGCGCAGGTACAGCTATTCCTGAAAAAAAACAACAGATAGCCATATGTCAGGAGAGACCATGTTTACACACAAAACTCTGCGGGTAGCATCGTCGCTGCTGCTGTTGCTCGCCCTCGCGCTGCTCGGCCTGAGCGGCTGCGATTCCAAGAGCAAGCAGCCCGATGTTCCGGCCAACAGCGACATCAGTTTGTCGGCTCCGTCCACCATGAACACCGGCAGCACCTCGGTGGTGGTAGCGACAATAACGGCCGGTACTTCGCCGGTAGCCGACGAAGTAGTTACGTTCACGGTCAGTCCGCCCAACGCCGGGTACTTTACTCCGGCTGTCGACACGACTGACGCCAATGGTGAAGCGGCTACGATCTTCACCGCCTCCACATCGGGTGCAGCCACGATCACCGCGTCGGTATCCGGGTCGACGTTGTCGGCCACGTCGGGATTGGCCATCCAGCAGGACCAGAGCCAAACCGGGTCGGGCAACGTTAACGTGTCGGTGGCGCCCAGTCTACTCCTTGCCAACGGTGCGGACACGGCCACGGTGAATATCACCGTTCGTGATGCCGTCGGCGCGCTCGCCCCGGATTCAACGGTCGTGTTGATCGTGGCGGGAGAGAAGTTCGTCGACAACGATGACAACGGATTCTGGTCACAGGGGATCGACTCGCTGGTGTTCGATGCCAACGCCAACGGCCGGTGGGACGCTCTCGGCATTATCCAGTCGACAGCCATGACCTCCGGCGGCACCGGCCAGGTCAGCGTTCAGTACATATCGGGCAACGATGCTCTGACTGTCTATGTCAAGGCGACGGTGAACAGCAATGGGATCACTGGTTTTGGCGAAGTGCCGCTCCAGTTGTCGCCGAACGCGACCATCGCCTCCATTTATCTTGCTTCTGATTCCATGAATCTGGCGGTCAAGCAGACCGGTGGTATCGAGACCGCGCTTCTGCGCGCGACGGCATATGATCCAAACGGCAACCCTGTGCCCGAGGGCCTGACAGTCAACTTCATCATTACCGACGGCCCAGGTGGCGGCGAGCATCTCGCCAATGTTGGCATGGGTCCTTTTGCAGCGGTTACTAACAGCCAGGGGACCGCGATTACTACCATTCATTCAGGTACAGTATCCGGAACGGTCAGGATCCGCGCCTATGCCGATACCGTGCTTTCTGAGGCAACCCAGGTGCTAATCTCCGCCGGTCCGCCGCAGTATATCGTGGTGGGAGCAGAAAAGTGCAACGTGGCGTACTGGGACAATGTTGTCGGTGAGAATATCGTTAGCGCCATCGTGTCGGATGTCTACCTCAACCCGGTGAACGACTCAACCGTCGTCTATTTCTCCACCGATGAAGGTACGATGAAATCGCACGAGGAGCGCACGAAAGACCACGAAGGTATCGCGTTGTCTAAATGGTTCTCAGGCAATAACGTGACCACGGCCAACGGCCGGGTGCTGGTGATCGCCGAGACCAATGGCGGGACTGTTGTCGATACCAGCATGTTCTACAACTCCCATTATACTGACACGCTTACCGTGATCGGTGCACCAGCCACAATGTTGGCCGACGGTACCTCGAAAGCGGTGGTCATTCTGAGAGGCGTCGACTTGAACGGCAACCCGGTGATTGGTGGGACACTGTTCAAAGCTGACGCTAATTATCTGACTGTACAGGGCGGGACACTGGAAGACGGTTGTCTTTCTGCGACGTCACGCGCCACGATCGAGTCAGCGGTGCTCGATATGGATCAGTCACGCACGTTCGGTAACGATGACGGCATCGGTGCCACCGATTACGTCCAGTTCTGGTGCGAGCCGGGCGCCGGAGTGGTGGTGGCTATCCAGATGTTGACCGGCAACGCATACGCCGGGCGGTCGACCGTCAATTGCGTCTCTTCCGCGGCTCCGCTCGAGACCATTGATATCGGGGCCTCCATCAAGGATCGCTGGGGCAATCCGCTGGGCGACCACACGCTCAACGTCTCGGTCGGCGCGACCGCGCTTGGCAGCATGGAATCCGATTCCTATGGCGAAGCGTACGGCGTCACCTGGACACCGGCTGCCTCCGACACCGGTTCGTTCACCGTCCGGGTGGTCGATGCCGATCCTCGAGGTGGCATCACCATCACCAAGAAGGTGACGGTGCAGTCCAACTAAAGACACCTCCTTACACGGGTCAAACCGCCGGTGAGCCCTTAGCGACTTGCCGGCGGTTTTCGTTTGGCGGAGACCTGACTGGACCCCAATTCCACTTCCGAAACGGGAGTCGCCGGTGTACATTCCAGACATGTCGGAGGCAAGCAGGACTCAGGTTTTCGCTTCGCCCAATCTGGTTGAGGCCTTCGCGGAGCGAGTACCCCAGTGGCCGAATCAAGTGGCTATTCTGGGAGATGGCGGTAACGGGCGGAGTTTCACCTATGCCGAGCTGTTGCAGGCGGTGAGCAGGCTTTCGGCCGGACTCCGGGACCCTGCCTTCGCAGCAGTCGAATCGGTGGCTATCCTATCGGAAAACCGACCTGAATGGCCGCTGGCGTATCTGGCGGTCTTGGCGGCGGGGAAGACAGTGGTGCCGATCGACTCGTATCTCAAACCACTTGAGATTCTCTATGTCTTGAACCACTCAGGAGCGAAATTGGCGTTTGTATCCGGCAGGTTTGAGGAGGAATTGTCACAATTGGCGCCATCGGTGCTGATCTACTCGCTCGAAAGCGACTCACGACAAACCTGGCGTTCGCTTTTCCGTGACGAATCCAATGGCGATTCCGGCAAGACCGAGCGGCCGGCGGTTGTGATCTATACCTCGGGCACAACCGGGAACCCGCGAGGCGTTCTGTTGAGCCATCGGAATCTGTTGTCTAATCTCGAGGGGATTCAGGCGGCGCTGTCGTTTGGGCAGTCAGACCGGTTTCTGTCTGTCCTCCCCCTGCACCACGCGTTTGAGGCTACCTGCGGCTTCCTCACTCCCTTGATGGCCGGTGCGACTATTGTCTACGCCCGTTCGTTTCGATCAAAGGAGATTCTTCAAGACATCGCGACCAACCGTATTACCCTAATGTGCGGGGTGCCGCTGTTATACGACAAGATGTACCACGCCATGCGGCGCGGGATCAACGCAGCGCCTCGGCATCGACGGTGGCTGTTTCGCTTTCTGTATGTGGTATCCAGCGTCGGCTGGAAAGCTGGTTTTCGGTGGGGAAAACCGTTGTTCGCAAAAGTTCGGCAGAAAGCCGGATTGGGGACAATCCGGATGCTTGTTTCCGGTGGCGCGGCCATACCGCCTGAGATCGCCCGTTTTTTCAATCTCCTGGGGATCGATTTCATACAGGGATACGGCATGACGGAGTGTTCGCCGGTCATATCGGTAAATCGTCCGAGCGATATCACGTTCGCCTCAGTTGGTCCGCCGCTTCCTAATGTGGAGGTGAAGATCGACCAGCCCGATGATACCGGGGTTGGTGAGATCATGGTTCGCGGCGGGTGTGTCACGTCCGGATATCGCGCTAATCCCGCCAAGACCGCCGAGCTGCTTCGCGACGGCTGGCTGCATACGGGCGATATAGGCTGTATCAGGGACAGGCATCTTTATATCACCGGCCGAAGCAAGAATGTCATCGTGTCTGCTGCCGGCAAGAATATTTACCCGGAGGAGATAGAGGAAAAGCTGCTCGAATCCCCCTATATTCTCGAGACTGTTGTTTTCGGTCGCAAGAAAGAGGGGAGGCAAGGTGAGGAAGTACGCGCCATAATTGTGCCGGACCTGGAGCAGTTTCGCGCCGAATACGACCTCGTCACGGCCGATTCGGATCCGGACTTGCTGAAGCGGGTCATTGGCGAAGCAGTGGAGACCGTCAACGGCCAGATGGCAGAGTTCAAACGGATAAGCAGCTATATTGTGCAGGTCCAGGAACTCGAAAAGACTTCCACCAAGAAGGTGAAGCGATACGTGTACAACCGGTCGGATGCTGATGGTTCTCCCGCGGGCGGAGGAGTTGTTTGACGGTCCAACCTTTACAGCGTATTGGCAACCAGGTTCGATTGCTTGACCAGACAAAGTTGCCGACTGAGGTGCTTTATCGGGATTTGGGGGATTATCGGGAGATAATTCAGTCGATCAGGAGACTCGAGGTTCGGGGCGCTCCGCTCATCGGAATAACTGCGGCCTATGCGCTCGCGGTTGCAGTAGCTCAGTCTGGCAGCGCCGACATAGACGTCATCCATCGTTTGGGGGAAGAAATACGTGCCGCGCGACCGACCGCGGTAAATCTGTCCTGGGCCATAGATCGGTGCCTTCGTAAACTTGAAGAATCATCACCGGTCGGTCATTCACAGACGGTGAACTTGCTTTGGGATGAAGCTGAGGCGATTCACGAGGAAGACCGCCAGATGTGCCGTCGTATCGGCGAGTTTGGTGCTTCGCTGATCAGAAAGGGGGATACCATCCTCACTCACTGCAACACCGGAGCGCTGGCCACCGGTGGAATCGGCACGGCTCTTGGGGTAATCTATGTCTGCCACGAGCAGGGGAAACGTGTCAAGGTAGTTGCCGATGAGACCCGCCCGCTTTTGCAGGGAGCCCGATTAACCGCCTGGGAACTGCAGCAGGCCGGTATCGATGTCACTCTGATCTGCGACAACACTGCGGGCGTATTGATGCGGCGGGGAAGAATTGCGCACGTGATCGTGGGGGCGGACCGGATCGCCCGCAATGGCGACACGGCCAACAAGATTGGAACCTATTCTGTCGCCGTGCAGGCGAAATGGCACGGTGTGCCGTTTTATGTGGCGGCGCCGATGTCGACGTTCGACGATTCGACTCCTTCCGGTGATCAGATAGTCATTGAGGAGCGCTCGGCCCGGGAAGTCACGAACGGGTTCGGACGACAGACGGCTCCGGAGGGGATCGACGTCTATTCTCCGGCCTTCGATGTCACGCCGAACGAATTGATCAACTGCTTCATCACCGACCAGGGGATCAAGCCAGGGGGCCGATTCGATGAGTTGAAGCATTGATCGGTCGAACTGAAGCAGTTTGCCGTTGACGCCGATACTCAATACAAGTTTGTTCCAATTCGAAACGGCTATGGCAAAGACAGTTCGGCAACAGAAAGCGCTGGCTCGACTTAATTACGACTTGTTTCAGCATCCGGGAATGGTCCCACCGGCGCCGGCTACACTGTATACGGTCATTAAGCAACATGCCGAGCGGCTGCCGGAGGCGGTGCGCGAGCCAGTTAATCCCGCGATAACATCATTGCCCACCGAAGATGAGCTTTCGCGCTGGTTCGACGAGTTCAACTGGCTCTATTTTGCCGGCAAGCTGCCGCGAGTTCGGATAGAGTACTCCGCGCGCATGACATCGGCCGGTTCGTATACGCCAAATGAGCGACTGATCCGCATCAGCCGCAAATACCACCAGGTATTTCCGGACGAAATCCATGACACCCTCAAGCACGAAATGATCCACATTCTGCACGAACACCACGATGCTTCCTTCAAACGGGAAGCGGCCCGGATAGGTGCCTCGATTCGCGCAAAGTCGCATCCCTCGCTTCGCCGGCCGCCGCGGTATCTGTATGTTTGCCCTGCTTGTGGCTACGAATATCCGAGACAGAAGCGGCTTCGTATGGCTTCATGCGGCCGATGTTCCAAGGGGGGATATGACGAGCGGTACAAACTACGGGCGGTTCGGTCAAAGGCCTGACACGTCACTGCGCAGTTACGTAACGCCACAACTGACTACCAAACAATAAGTTACGTGATTTTTGTCCTGTGGGCTTAGTGCCCCCATATGAATGCAGATATAATTTTGGTAGTTCTCCTTGACTTTGGAGAGTGAGACCCTATTTTGTGTGTCTTTGTTGGATGAATCCCAAGCAGTTTGGGGAATTATATATGACGAAGACATTTGTGCCGAAAATCGAACCGAATAGCCGCAAGTGGTGGGTGGTGGACCTTCATGACGCTACGCTGGGGCGGGCAGCCGTGAAAGTCGCAACGATCCTTCGCGGCAAGAACAAACCGATCTTTACGCCGCATCTGGATACCGGCGACCACGTTATCGCGGTTAACGCCGGTGGGATGCGGGTGAGCGGCAATGCCAAGCCGGCCGCCAAGATGTACTATCATTACACGGGGTATCCCGGCGGACTTCGAGGCATCTCCTACAACGACTGGATGAAGCAGAAGCCGGAAGACGTGTTCAGTATTGCGGTTCGACGGATGTTACCTAAAAATCGCCTCGGGCGGAAGATGTTCAAGAAGCTCCACGTGTATTCGGGGGCGGAGCATCCGCATAAGGCGCAGAAGCCGGAAATTCTGAAGCTTAGCTAAGTATAGAGACGATGGAGCAAACCGTTTATTCAGCTACAGGACGACGCAAGGAGGCAACTGCCCGCGTCCTGATCATGCCGGGCAAGGGTTCCTTCACGGTCAACGGCAAGCAGGTGGTGGATTATCTCCAGCGCGAAACGCTGGTAGACCAGGCCCGCGAGCCGCTGCAAGTGACGGAGCTGGCCGGGCGACTCGATGTTGTCTGTTCGACAACTGGCGGCGGCAAGGCCGGCCAAGCGGGCGCGATCTGCCTCGGCCTCAGCCGGGCGCTGGTAGCGTACAATCCAGAACTGCGTTCGCCGCTTCGCCAGGAAGGGCTGCTTACGCGCGACCCACGCAGTGTGGAGCGGAAGAAATACGGGCGTCCGAAAGCCCGCAAACGCTTCCAGTATTCGAAGCGATAGTCCGACAATGAACTCCCGGCGGTGACGCCGGGAAATGAGCAGTCCCGGCTGACCCAGCCAGCGGTCCCAAATCATCGGGTGCCGGTTGGGGATGACGCCGGGGTGAAGTACAACCGTGAGATCAGGAAGAGTATGATCACACCCAAAATCAAAGAGTTCCTCGAGGCCGGAGTACATTTCGGTCACCAGACCCGCCGCTGGAACCCCAAGATGAAACCGTTCATCTTCGCGGCGCGCAACGGCATTTACATCATCGATCTGCAGAAGACCATCAACGCGCTCGAGCAGGCCAAGAAGAAAGTGCGCGAAATTGTCTCCGGCGGCAAGTCGATACTGTTTGTCGGCACCAAGAAACAGGCCCGCGAGGTGATCATGGAACTGGTCCCGCGGTGCGGCGGCTTCTATGTGACGGAGCGCTGGCTTGGCGGGATGCTGACCAATTTCGCGACCATCAAGAACTCCATCAAGAAGCTCAAAGATATCGAGCGGATGCGCGAGGACGGCACGTACGAAAAATTCACCAAAAAAGAGCGTGCCGGAATGGATAACGAAGCCGCCAAACTCACCAAAGTGCTGGCCGGCATCAAAGAAATGAATTTCCTGCCCGGTCTGGTGATTGTGGTGGATGCCCGGAAAGAAAAGATCGGCGTGTCGGAGGCGCGGAAGCTGGGGATACCGATTATCGCCATCCTGGACACCAACGCCGATCCGGACCCGATCGATTTTCCGATCGCGGCGAACGACGATGCTATCAAGTCGATACGCATCATTCTCAAGGAGCTTGTGGACACCGCCGTCGAGGCCTCCACTCAGGTTGACCAACGGGCGCTTGAAGCGACCGTCGAAGCGGGGCGGTCGCAGTCGCTGAGCACCTACGTATCGGACGACAAGGCCGATAACAAGCCCTAACGCTAAGGACTGACAACGATGGACATATCTGCCAAAATGGTAAAAGAGCTCCGGGAGAAGACCGGGGCCGGAATGATGGACTGCAAATCCGCCCTCGGCGAGACCGGCGGCGATTTTGAGAAAGCGATTGCGCTCCTGCGCGAGAAGGGGATCGCCAAAGCGGGTTCCAAGGAGGGGCGCACCACATCGGAGGGGATCATTGCCTCGCAGATCGGCCAGGCCGATAAGCTGGGCGTGCTGGTGGAAATAAACTGCGAAACTGATTTTGTCGCTCGCACTGAGCAGTTCAAGGCGTTTGCCAGAGAGATCGCCAATCAGGTAGCGTCGACCGCCGTCAAAAGCGTGGACGAGCTCCTGAATTCCAAGTTGATCTCCAGCAACGCGAAGACGGTATCGGAACATCTGAAGGGACTTATTGGCTCGCTTGGCGAGAACACGCAGATCAAGCGGTTCGTGCGTTTCGAGGGGGGCGGCTTGGTGACGGCCTATATTCATCCCGGCGACAAGCTGGGGGTGATCGTCGAGGTCGCCACCACCAAGTCACCATCCGACATGGACAAATTCCGCACCTTCTCGCGCGATATCGCCATGCAGGTGGCGGCGATGAGTCCCAAGTGCGTTCGGCGTGAAGAACTTGATCAGACTGCGGTGGCATCAGAGCGCGAGATTTACCGGCATCAGGCTCAGAACGAGGGGAAGCCGGCCAACATCGTCGACAAGATCGCCGATAGCAAGATCGAGAAGTGGTATGCCGAAGTGGTCCTGATGGAGCAGCGTTTCGTGAAGGACAACGACAAAACGATCGGTGACGTGGTGAAAGAGCACTCCGCGGCCGCCGCCGACAATTTCGTGATCAATAGATTTGCGCGTTTCCGTCTGGGCGAATAACCCATGGAATCGGATAGTTCCAAGCCGATTTATAAACGTGTCCTGGTGAAAATCTCCGGGGAAGCCCTCATGGGTCCCGGAGAGTACGGCATTCACACGCCGACCGTCGAATTCATAGCCCGACAGATAAAAGAAATCAAGGACCTCAAGCTGGAGATCGGCCTAGTAGTCGGGGGCGGCAACATCTTTCGCGGCATGCGAGCCGCCGAGCGCGGCATGGACCGCGTTACCGGCGACAATATCGGCATGCTGGCGACGGTCATGAATTCGCTGGCGCTCATGGATACGCTGGAGAAGCTGGGGATATACACGCGGGTCATGTCAGCCGTCAAGATGGAGTCGTTCGCCGAGCCGTATATCCGCCGCCGGGCGGTGCGCCATATGGAAAAGGGGCGGCTTGTGATTCTGGCCGCCGGGACCGGTAATCCGTATTTCTCGACCGACACGGCCGCCTCGCTTCGAGCGATGGAGATCGGTGCGGAACTCATGATCAAAGCGACCAATGTGGATGGCGTCTATTCGGCCGACCCGAAGAAACACCCCGACGCCGTGTTTTATCCCGAGCTTAAATACATGGATGTGTTGACGCGTGAACTGAAAGTTATCGATTCCACCGCTATCTCGCTTCTTAAAGAGAACATGATTCCGCTGCGGGTGATCGACCTGAACAGCCCGGGCGTGCTCAAACGGGTAGTGATGGGCGAGCCGGTTGGGACGTTGATAAGCTGATTCCGTATAACGGTTTTGGGTAAGGAGAAGCCGCTATGCTCGATGAAATCTATAAGCAGACCAAAGAGAAAATGCACAAGACAGTGGAGACAATCCACAAGGAATTAAACGCCATCCGCACCGGCAAGGCCTCGGTCCACCTTCTGGACACCGTGCGGGTTGATGCCTACGGCACCACCATGCCGCTCAATCAGGTTTCCACGGTGACGGCGCCGGAGCCGCGCCTCCTGATGGTCACGCCGTATGACAAATCGCTGGCGGGTGAGATTGTCAAGGCGATACAAAAGGCGGACCTGGGGTTCAATCCGCTGGCGGAAAGCGGGCTGATCCGGATCCCGGTGCCGGCGCTCAACGAAGAGCGGCGCAAAGAGCTCGTGAAACACTGCAAGCACATCGCTGAAGAGGGGAGAGTGGCGGTGCGGAATGTCCGCCGCGACGCCAACGAGCATATCAAGAAAGGCATGAAAGAACACGAGATATCCGAGGACGCCGAAAAAGAAGCACACGACAAGATCCAGAAGATGACCGATGACTACATCCGTCAGATCGACGACATGGTGTCCAAGAAGGAAAAAGAAGTAATGGAGGTGTGAGGGGGGAGTGCCCGCCCCATCTGTCAATTGAGGAATTGCTTTTTGAGATTCCGGCCCGGCATTAACCGAGCCGGAGTCTCTGTTTTGGGCATTACACGACTACTTCAGCATGATGATTTTCTTTGTGGCGCTGTAGTCGGATGCCTCAAGCCTCACGAAGTACACGCCTGAGCTAACCGGATTGTCGACATCGTCGCGACCATTCCATATGACAGTGTGTTTTCCGGATTCGGCGTAGCCCTGATCGAGTGTCCGCACTGTCTGGCCGAGCAGATTGAAAATCCGCAACTGAACAGGACCGGGAACAGAGACCGAGAATGAGATCACCGTCTCCGCGTTGAACGGATTAGGATAGCATTCCGACAGAGTAGTCTGCCTCGCAGAATCTGCAGTTTTATAGGGCGGGTTGGGGTCCGGATCAGGACAGTAGTCGAGGTAGCCGGTTTCCGCCCAGACAAGTGTATCGGACCAGTCGGAGTGCTTGCCGTTCCAATCGGTGACCTCGATCTCGTACCGGTACCACACCCCCAGATTCAGCGGGCTATCTCCAGGTGTTCGTCCGGAGTAGTGTAATACTCAAACATGTAAGGCCCGCTCATATACAATTGCCTTACCTTGTATGTGAGATTTCCCGGTTTTTGTCTCGAGGACCTTGTCCAATTGAGTTCCACTTTGTTGGTCAGGCACGGGTCATCTGGCATGGAGTCGGGCGGCGCGGGCGTAGCTATCTTACCGGCCACTTGCTTTCCAACAGGGATAACGAAGCAACCTGGCGCCATCACGGTACCACCGGTGAATGTATCCGGCCACCGCGGCTTGGCGGTAACGGTCACCTCAGGCGAATACTGCGGCGTTTCATCTACCGGAAGTGGCCAGATGCGATAGGCATACGTTTCACTCCCGACAAACGACGAATCATAGAATGACGGCGTTAGCATCGGTCCTGTAGTGTCAAGAGTCTCCCATGAGACAGAGTCCACTGCCCGACGCTGGATCACCCAGCCGCTCTCGAAGCTGTTGGGATCGGTCCACTGCAGGCGAATTGCCTGATATCTCCCCTCAGACATTGCGTCGTATACGACAGGAAAGGCGGTAAGGTTGGAGGCTGCTGCAACATGCGGCTTGCCTGCAACCGTGATCTTGAACTTGATGTCCGGACCGTTGTTGCATGGTGGATTGTCGCACGGCCACCATTGGTTGTATTGCTGACCGCTAATGTCCCACTTGATGAAATAGGCGAACGATTCCACATCGCAGCCGGAGCTTGTTACCGAACCTGGAACGACCTGCATGTACTGTTGTTCGTTGTTAGGATTTGCTGCACTCCATCCATTAGATACTCTGTTCCGAAGGAGTATTTCTGGTGGGGTAGTGAAATTGTAATCGGCGAAATCAAAATGTGACCTTACGGAATAGGTCTCTACGAAGTAGACTCCGGAAGCTATGTCGCCGTGGCTATTGATAAACACGTGCCCGTGTAGACCCTGTACCATCTGCCTGTTACCGCCAATAGCTTCCTTTCTGAAGAATGAGTTATTCGCCACAAAATGAAGAGCCGCGTCCGCTTTCACAACTCCCCAGCCATAAAACTGATCCCAGCCAGGATCGCCGCGGTCCAAGGCTGTCAATTGCATAATTTGCTCGACTTCATCGGCCGTGAGGTCCTTCTTGTATGACAGAATAAGCGAAGCCACACCGGCTGCTATCGGAGTCGACATTGAAGTACCTTGTGTTGACGTGACTCCGCCGCTTGTCGACGTAGTAACTATGCCTTCGCCGGCTGCCATCAGGTCGAGGTTTGGTCCGTAGTTGCTAAAGGAAGATCGCGCACCTTGGGGAATGCATGCACCCACACCGATGACGCCAAACAGGTCCGAGGGATAGTGAGTGGTGGCCGTAGCGTCGTTCCCTTTCGCGGCAAAGAGAAGAATGTCAGACTTCCAGGCGTTGTAGGTGGCGGCTGCCTCTTCGCCAGCGTATTCACCTCCATAAGTTCCCCACGACATACTGACCACAGATGCATCTCTTCTCCTTGCCCAGTCGATGCATCTGACTCCGGCGACAGGGTCCACGGTTGGGTCGGTTCCGGCCTTTCCGTACAGGATGGGGGATTGCCAGTTCACACCGGCAACGACTGCAGCATTGTTTCCTTCGGCTCCAATCAGTCCTGTGACCAGAGTCCCATGTTCGTCCCCGATTGATACCATGTGAATATTCGTGCTATTGTCGAAGCCGTTGAATCCTTCGGAGATGCGGTTTATCAGGTCTACATGTCCCGTGTGCACGCCAACGTCGATGACACACAACTTGATGGCGGTGTCCCCCGTAGTATACTCCCAGGCGGAATCGACATTCTGAGCGCCCTCGCGTACAGATTGGAGATGCCACTGATACTGGTAGTAGGGATCATTCGGTGTCACTTTGCAAACCTGTCGGTAGTACTTCTGATCCACAATTGTAAAAGCGCTGTCCTCGCCATAGGCGGCTGCTAATTCGTGCCACCAGACCGAATCCGCAAACTCCAACGTGTAGTATTCGGCAAGGTTGATCAGGCGGACTGTCTCGCCATGTCGATCCGTAGAGATCGTATCGGCAGGATCGAAGTCCGGGAATATCCGACAAATGTTCGTGGCACCAGTTGAGTCCAGGAAGTGGAGCAGCGTGGTATCGGCAATGGCAGACGAGACAGCCACTTTGCCGGACACTGGTCCGGTCAGTACGGCGTCTTTGATAACAGTGACTACCGTAAAGGGATCATAGACCGAAGTTGTGTCCCCTTTGCTCACGGGGCATATCAGCAGCCCTGCAAGTACGATAACAATGAGATTGATTTTCATATTCTCCCCACATGAGAAATGAAGTTTGAGTTATTCTGGTTATCAGATTAGAACGTGATCTGTTTCAAGTTTCCTCCTTGCTGATCGATCAGCCAGATATAGGGTTTGTTGTCGGTGCCGCGCCGGCTGATGGCGATACGGCTTCCCGAAGGCGCGCACTTTGGCCAATCTCCGACAGCGAGATAGCGGAAGTTGCTGCCATCGGCATTGCTGATATACAGCTTACCGGTGCGCGCTTTGTTATAGAAAAACCCATACACAATGCTCTGGCCGTCTGCTGTCCAGTCGTATACCTGAGCGTCTGCGGAAACTCCCGAGAGTTGATTCAGTGTCTGCAAATCGTAGCGAAGCACCGAGTCGTGGCGGTTGACGAGCAGGTAACGTGCATCAGGGGAAGTGGCGGGATACCCCCCGCCGACTATGTGCACGGTATCACCAGTCTGCAGGTCCATCCGATAGACCGAGGTGGCCCAGTTGTCGGCTACGCCCTGATCCTCGTAGTAGAGATACCTGCCGGTCGGATCGAGCTCCGGGAAACGGGCATCAACGCAGTCGCAAATGAGTGTAATCTGCATGGCCGGTAGATGCAGCTTGTACAACTTAAATCCACTAAAGAAGATGAATTCTGAATCGCCGGGAAGCCATACGGCATCGAAGGCATAGCGGCGTAGAAAAATCGGTGAACCTCCCAGAGTATCGACTACGCATAGCCAGTATCCGATTGAGTCGCCAGAAGCTATAAAACGCGTAAAGGTTATCTTATTTCCTGCTTGTGTCCAGGAAGGGCCGCTGTCATACAACGGTGGCGGCTTCGTCGGCGGCCCAACATGGTCATTGCCATCACACCCGCCCATGCCAGTGAGCAACACGATGACCATAAATAGTATCACTACGGCCCTGCTATTGCGTGCGCTGCGCCTGCCATCTGCCCTGATCATGTTCATTAGGCCCTCCGTTTTCTATATAGCTCCATTCAAATTGATGCACTCCCGGCGCGGTTTGTCAAAAAGAACTTTCTGTTTTGTTTCTAAAACGTGATCTGTTTCAAGTTTCCTCCTTGCCGATCGATCAGCCAGATATAGGGTTTGTTGTCGGTGCCGCGCCGGCTGATGGCGATACGGCTTCCCGAAGGCGCGCACTTTGGCCAATCTCCGACAGCGAGATAGCGGAAGTTGCTGCCATCGGCATTGCTGATATACAGCTTACCGGTGCGCGCTTTGTTATAGAAAAACCCATACACAATGCTCTGGCCGTCTGCTGTCCAGTCGTATACCTGAGCGTCTGCGGAAACTCCCGAGAGTTGATTCAGTGTCTGCAAATCGTAGCGAAGCACCGAGTCGTGGCGGTTAACGAGCAGATACTGGCCATCGGGAGACACGGCTGGAAACCCACCCCCGACGATATGTGCTGTGTCGCCAGTCTGTAAGTCCATGCGATAGACGGAGGTGGCCCAACCGTTCGCCACGCCCTGATCCTCGTAGTATAGAAAGCGGCCTTTCGGATCGAGCTCCGGAAAGCGGGAGAAGATACAGTCGCAGATAACGGTTTCCTGCATAGTAGGGAGATGCAGCTTGTACAACTTAAATCCACTAAAGAAGATGAATTCTGAATCGCCGGGAAGCCATACGGCATCGAAGGCATAGCAGCGTAGAAAAATCGGTGAACCTCCCAGAGTATCGACTACGCATAGCCAGTATCCGATTGAGTCGCCAGAAGCCATAAAACGCGTAAAGGTTATCTTATTTCCTGCTTGTGTCCAGGAAGGGCCGCTGTCATACAACGGTGGCGGCGGGGTCGGTACAAAGGCCTTGTTGTCGCCGTCACACCCGGCAATGCCGGGCAGAAGCAACCACAGGCAAAGTGATAGTGAGCTGCCCCAGTTGAATATCTTCCCGTACTTGGGAACTGCGATTCGAGTATCCATGAATCCCTCCATAGTTAACTTGCTCCAGAAATAGAGACGGGTATGGAGGTAAGATTGTCAAGAGGAATTCGCCGTTTTTTTCAAAAGCAATAGCGGTCCAGCCAGCCGGTATCAGCCCGGATACGTCCCATTGATGTACTGCCACAAATAGCGGTTCTCGATCTGGGCATCTTCCATCTGCGTCTTCACGATATCCCCAACGGAAATCAAACCGACGAGTCGGTCTCCCTCCATGATCGGCACGTGGCGAATGCGATTGGTGGTCATCACACCGGCGATGTAGGGAATCTCGTCATCGGGCACGCCGATGATCAGATCGGTGGTCATCAGGTCCCGGACCTGCGTCTGCTGGAAATGAGCCGGCTCGGTGAAAATGCGTTTGAAAATGTCTTTGTCACTGATGATCCCGACCAGGCTGCCGGTATCATCGACCACCGGAAGAGCGCTAATCTGGTTGACGATGAGAAGCTCCATGGCTTCCATGATCGCGGTGCTCGGAGCCGTCGTGATAACCGAGCGCATCCGGCTTTCCAGAAGTTCTCTGACTCGCATACCAAACCCTCCTGCTGACAGGTTTTTTGCGTCGAGGCAACCGGGCCGCCGGAGAAAAAGAGGTTGGAACGGACCGGCGACGGTGCATATCTTCTGATATCCGGCAACGGCCGTGAAAGTCGCCTGCTATAAGAGAGAGTAAAAAGGTCAAACTTGTCAACAAGAAAATTAGCAGTACTGTTGATTCCGCTTGTGCTTGCGTCAGCGGTGGCGACTCTGGTGGCGCAGAGTGACCAGATTCTGGCGTATTACTGGAACCGCGCCCATGCGACGCTCAAAGGGCGCGATCCCATTGAAACAGGCGCCCGATTCTCATACGTGGCGCGCAGCTTTCAGAAGAAGCTCGGTAAGAAGGGGGAGATCGTTTCGGTAGACTCAGCTACGGTGGCGTACTACTACAGTTTCGGTCATCTTGATTCGACAACGGTACTGCGCGGGGACCCCAAGCGTCTGCACGCAGTTGAGCTTCTGTTTCCCAACATATTCGACTCCAGCTATGTTGTCCATGGTTTCCCAAATGATACAGGGGGCCCATCAATAGCAATAGGCTTTGATACCGATTCCGCCAAGCATAAGGACCCGGTCGGGCTGGCGCTGATCGACCGACTGACTTACTTGCCGAGGTGGGCATATCTTTATTACCCGAATAGACCCGGTTATCGGCGCTTCACTCGTTCCTATCGGCTGATCGCGGAGCAGGGGCTCATCTTCCCGGATTCCGTCTGGGAAGTGGCTACCAAGGACGAGTTCTTTTTCAGCAGCACCTACCGTCTCGAGACCGGCATCAGTCAGATACAGATTTACCGTTGAGGGTCCGCAGGTCAACGCTTGCGGATATTCGACCGGCTCTGTAGTTTGACTTTGGTATGACGGTCAATATCGAACATCTGAAAGCCCGCATTCTTCGACAGCCGGAGCGGATCCCCTCGCACGTAGCTATCATCATGGATGGCAACGGGCGGTGGGCGGCGCTTCGTAACAAACCCCGTACGTTTGGTCATGAGGCGGGGGTGAAGGCTGTCAAAGACGTTGTGAAGGCATCCGGCGAGCTTGGGATCAAGTATCTCACACTGTACACGTTTTCGGTCGAGAATTGGAAACGCCCGAAGGCCGAAGTCGACGCGCTGATGTCGCTCTTGTCCCGCACCACCCGCCGCGAACTAAAGGAGCTCATCAAGAACGATGTTAAACTCATCACAACCGGTCGGATTGGCGCCTTGTCGGCGGCGCGGCGCCTGGCGCTTAACGATGCCGTCAAACGAACTCGCGACAACCAGGGGCTGGTGCTCAATCTGGCGCTCAATTACGGCGGCCGGACGGAGATACTGGATGCCGTCAAGGCAATCGCCAACGCCGTGAAAGCGGGCGTGCTGAATATTCATGATATCGATGAGCCACTGTTTTCCGACTTTCTCTACACCGCCAATCTGCCGGACCCCGATCTGCTCATTCGTACATCGGGCGAAATGCGAATTTCCAATTTCCTATTGTGGCAGACCAGCTATACGGAGCTATATGTGATCGATACGCTCTGGCCGGATTTCGGGCGAAAGGAACTCTTTGAAGCGGTCAGCCAGTATCAGAAACGGGAGCGGCGGTTCGGTGAGGTGACCAGGACGGTGGGAGGATGAGTCGCAATCTAATTATCAGGACCCTTGTAGCGGCTATAGCAATCCCCATTATTCTCTGGATATCGTATCAGGGGGGGGCATGGCTTTTTGGTATGGTGATGCTTCTGGCCGTCGCTGCCGGGATCGAGTTTCTCCTAAACGAAGGATATGGCACGAGAAGCCCGTTTTTCTGGTTCGCGCTCGCGATGATCGTGGTCTGCCTGACGGCGACCCTGGACAGCATTCCGTTCGATGCGGAGACGGAGAGCATTGGCTTCTTTCGCATCCCATTTGTGCTGCTGACTTCGCCGCTCCTGGTCTTGTTTTTCCTGATAACCAGCATGATGTTTTCAGTCGGCAAACAGCCACCGTCGGAGCTGTTCACCAAACACAGCCGACTGATGTGGGGGATCACCTACCTGGCAATGTTGTATCCATTCGTGTATGCGATCGGGAATGATGCCGAACTTGTCGAGACGGTTACCCCGGCCAGTGGGGGTGATCTGCTCTTGTTTCTGTTCGGTCTTCTCTGGGTGGGAGATACGGCAGCAATGGGGTTCGGTTCCTGGCTGGGGAAACACAAGCTGGCGCCGGGAGTTTCACCCCGCAAGACGATTGAGGGATTTGTCGGCGGTGTTGTCGGTGCGCTCGCTATCGCGCTCCTGATGCACTTCTGGAAATTCCCTGAACTGCGAATCGGGCATCTGCTCGTCCTCGGGCTGGGATGCTCCATTTTCGGCCAGCTTGGCGATCTGGTGGAATCGATGTGGAAGCGCTCACTGGCCATCAAGGATTCGTCAGCCATCATCCCGGGGCATGGCGGCGTGCTGGACCGGTTCGACTCGCTTCTGTTCGCGGCTCCGTTCATGTACGGCTACATCTACTTCGTTCTGGCATGAGGCTGCTGGACTACGTCTTTGCGGCGCGGCCGCTTTTGCATGTGCCGCTCTGGTCGGTTTATTTGGTATCACTGCGTTATCATCTGCAATTGTCGGGGGAGCGATTCGGCCTGTCAGATTTCCGGCTTCTGCTCGCCATGAGCCTGATCGCCGCCGGTGCATTCTACTTTAATCAGGTGCACGATGCAGAGTCGGACCGGATCAATGCGAAAGTGGGTTTCCTTCAGAACGACATTCTGAGCGAGCGTTCGCTCACACGAGCGTACCTGATTGCAAGCGTGTTCGCAATCGCCATCGGTCTCACGCTCTCCTGGCTGACAGTTTGTATCCTCATGTTCGCTTTCGTTTTGGGGTACCTGTATTCAGCTCCGCCGTTTCGGCTGAAAGACCGACCTATTGCCGGCCTGCTGGTGAACGCCGCAGGGGCCGGATTTCTGCCTTCAGTTGCCGTCATGCCGGACCTGACGATGAACAATATCGGACTGATGGGTTGGGACAATCCGTTCTACTTTGCGGCGGCTGTGGGTGGCGTGTATCTGCTGACCACTGTCCCTGACCTTGCGGGAGATGCCGCTACCGGCAAGAAGACGGTGCCGGTACTTTTTGGATCAAAGGCTGCGGTTGGGGCGGCTGCCGTGATTTTGGCGTACTCCGGGTTCATCGCGCTCCGATCTGAGCGTCATTTACTTCTCGTAGTGTCTTCGCTTGCCTTCCTGATGGCAGTCATAGCATTCTTCAGCTCCTCGTCGAAGATCGTGCTGTTTGCCGCTAAGATTCCCATCCTGATGTTGACATGTCTTGCCGGTTACTTCTTCCCGCTCTATCTGGTGTTTATGATTGCTCTGATCGCCGGTACCCGTCTATACTATCGCCGTCGGTTTGGCACGGTGTACCCCAGACTCGCATAGACTATGAAGTTCGCTGCCGTCATTATTGCACTGGTTTTCCTGAGCGGCTGTACGCCGTCCCCTCGATTCGTAAAACAGAAATCGGTTCGCTCAGAGGAGAGGAAGCAACTCGCAACAGGCATATCGACCAACGAATATCTCCGGCTCGGTGTCATACTCCAGAAATACCTGGGCCGGCCTTACCATGATCGGTTCGATTCGGGCTCCGGCATGGATTGTTCAGAGTTTACCCGCGAGGTTTATCGTGAGTACCTCCGACGCGAGTTTCCCCGTACGGTCATGGACCAGTACGCTTCCGGCATCGAACTTCGCCGCGGCCCCCTCCAGTTCGGCGACTTGGTCTTTTTCGAGACCGAACGGGAACGAATATCGCATGTGGGCATTTATATCGACAACGACCAGTTCATACACGCGTCATCATCGGAGGGAGTTATTATCAGCTACATCGATGACTCGTATTGGGGCAAGCGGTATGTTGGCGCCCGGCGTATAATCGGTACCGACACCCGCTGATTCTTTCAGACAGTGGCAAGGTATGGTAAAACGGTCCGAAGATTTCGAGCTAAAGCTCAAGAACCTTCCGACCTCTCCCGGCGTCTATCTCTTCAAGAACGCCCAGGGGAGGATCATCTACATCGGCAAGGCCAAGAACCTGCGCAACCGGGTCCGCACCTACTTTCATCCAAGCGGCCCGGCGGACGCCAAGACAGCGCGGCTGGTGCCACAGGTAACTGACTTTGAATTGATGCTCACCGCCAATGAAGTGGAGTCGTTGATCCTCGAAGCCAACCTGGTTCACGAGCACAAGCCGAAATACAATGTCAGCCTGAAAGACGACAAGCATTTCCCGTACATCAAGGTGACTACCAACGAGTCGTTTCCGCGGGTGATGATCGTCAGGCGCCTGGCCAAAGACGGGGCGACCTATTTTGGCCCATTCACCCAGGGACAGGGGATGCGACGGACGCTCACACTGCTGACGCGGCTGTTCACCATTCGAAGCTGCGATCTTATTATCCCGCCTCCGGAAGGAAAGCAATACAAAGTCTGTTTGGACTATCAGATGAAGCGATGCGGCGGGCCCTGTGAGGGGTTGCAGAGTCGCGAGGAATACGCCGAACTAGTTAATTCGCTCACCATGGTGCTGCGGGGGAGGACAAAAGAGCTGCGGGAGCGCCTGACCGAGCGGATGCACCGGGCCTCCGAAGAACTGCGTTTTGAAGACGCCCGACAATTCCGCGATCAGATCGACGCGCTCGGTTCCATCATGATAAAGCAGAATGTGGATGTTGGCGAAGTGGTGGATCGGGACATCGTCTCGATTGCGCGCGATGGCGTCGATGCCGTAGCGGTGGTCATGCAGCTTCGGGAAGGCGTTTTGATCGGGCGGCAGGATTTTCAATTACACACCGCTGTTGATGACAGCAACGAAACGGTTCTGGAGACATTTGTCACACAGTACTACAATCACCAGCCCAATCTCCCCGAGGAGGTGCTACTTCCGTTGGAGCTATCGGATGCAGAACTGCTGGCCGCCTGGCTGAAACAGGAAAAGGGTTCGGTGGTGCGGATTCGTGTCCCGAAGGTGGGCGAGAAGGTTCGCCTGGTCGATCTGGCTGCCCGCAACGCTCAGTTGCTGCTCGACGAGATCCTTATCCAGCGCCGCACCCATGCCGAGCGAACCAGCAAGATGGTAACGAGTCTCAAGGAGGCGCTGCATCTGTCAAACTCTCCGCGCACGATGGTCTGCTTTGACATTTCAAATACTGGTGAAACCGATGCCGTGGGGTCGTGCGTTTTTTTCGAGAACGGACGACCGAAAAAGAGCGAGTACCGGAGATTCCGGATCAAGGGGATGAGAGGGCAGGATGATTTCAGCATGATGCGGCAGGTGGTGGGGCGATATTTCTACCGCCGTCGGGAAGAAAACAAGCCAATGCCCGACTTGGTGGTGGTCGATGGTGGCAAAGGGCAGTTGTCATCGGCGAAAGCGGAACTGGTTTCGCTCGGACTTGGTGACCAGCCGCTGGCGGCACTGGCCAAGCGGCTCGAAGAATTGTATTTGCCGGATCATCAGGAGCCGATCACTATTCGCAAAGGGGCGCCGGCGCTTCTGTTGCTCAAGCAGATACGAGATGAGGCGCACCGTTTTGCTATTACTTACAACCGCAAAGTTCGCACCAGGCGGACAGTCCGCTCGGTGCTTGACGACATCAAGGGGGTTGGGCCTTCACGGCGTTCCGCTCTCATGAAACAGTTTGGCTCGGTCGAGCAGATCAGGCAGTCCAACGTTGAGGAAATCAGCCGCGTGAAGGGAATAACGGCCGACCTCGCCAGGACAATTCTCCAGCACCTGAATGCCGCACCAGTTGCCTGAGTCACATCGGTCGTCGGGGCAGTTTCTTCTGGTTGCACCGCAGGCGCTACATCGGCTATACTACCAATGTGCGGACCGAATCCAAAGCCTATACCGTTACCGCGATCACGCGGATGATAAAGACCGCGCTGGAGGAGTCGTTTTTCGACCTCTGGGTGGAAGGGGAGATATCCAACTACCTTCACCATACATCGGGTCATCGATATTTTAACCTCAAAGACGAAAACGCGGTTATCAAGGTAACGCTATGGCGTTCGGTGGGGGCATCGCTGCGATTCGAGCCGGAGAATGGTCAGAAGGTGAGGATACTGGGTGACATCTCGGTCTATGAGAAAGGGGGCAACTACCAGCTCAATTGCCGGCAGATTCATCCGGTGGGTGTGGGGCCACTCGAACTGGCATTCCGACAACTGCACGAGAAGCTGTCCAAAGAAGGACTGTTCGATGAATCCCGGAAGCATGAGATCCCACGGTATCCTCAGACAATCGGTATCGTCACGTCGCCGACCGGCGCCGCCATTCGTGACATAATCCAGATCACTCGTCGCCGCAACAGCTCAGTCCAGCTCATCGTTTATCCGGCCCAGGTTCAAGGGGAAGGTGCGGAACGAACCATTGCAGCCGGATTGGATTATTTCAACAGCCGGGATGACATCGATGTGATAATCGTAGGACGTGGCGGTGGTTCTCTCGAGGATCTCTGGCCGTTCAACACCGAAATAACAGTCCGCACGATTGCACGTTCAGGGAAACCTGTCGTCTCGGCGGTCGGGCACGAGATCGACATGACCTTGTCCGACCTTGCGGCCGATTTGCGCGCCCCTACGCCATCGGCAGCGGCGGAGTTGGTCATTTGGTCGAAGGGGGAGTTTGAAGAGCAGATAAGGTCGCTCGTGTACACGCAGGCGAGTCGGCTCGGGTTTCTGGTGAAACATGCCCGGCAGCGGTTGTCAGCGCTGTATGTCCGTCCGGCATTTCGGCGGCCATTGGAGAGTATCCTTCAACGACAGCAGTATCTGGACAGTCTGAATCGCCTCCTGGTTGCTGCCGGCAAAAACCGTTTTGAGCAGCACAAAAATCTCTTATCTTTGTTGCTGGCTCGTCTGCAGGATCTCTCCCCGCTGCGTGTGCTCAGTCGAGGTTACTCCGTCACAAGGCGGGCCTCCGATGGACTGGTGATAACTAATGCCGGTCAGGTGGCGGCAGGCACGGTGATAGAAACACTGCTGTCGGATGGGCGGCTGGTGTCGGTGGTGCGGGAGACATCGGCAAAGAAACAGGTGTAGCGTGATGACGAAGAAGAAATACAAGGACTACGAATCGGCGATCCAACGCCTGGAGGAAATCACCGGGTTGCTTGAATCGGGCGATACGAAACTCGAAGAAGCCATCGAACTGTACACCGAAGGGCTTGAAATCGCGCAGTTCTGCGACCGAAAGCTGGCCGAGGCGGAAAAGAAGATCAAGATCATAACGGACAAGAACGGCGTGCCGACCGAAGGGGATTTCGAATCGGACGAGGAAGAGGAAACGCCGTGATGCCAACAGCGGTCGTCAACGGGCCGGGCTATCTGCAGGCAGGACAGCGCCTGGTTGATTCGCTGCTCAAGTCGTATACCCCATCGGACGATATTGAGCCGAAGTCGCTTCATGCGGCGATGCGGTACTCGCTTCTCGCGGGCGGCAAACGGCTCCGACCGATCCTGGCTTTGGCGACATATGAATACTGTGGTGGCAGCACGGCACAAGATTCCGGGCGGATACACTCGGCGATGGCTGCCATCGAAATGGTCCATACCTACTCACTGATCCACGATGACCTTCCCTGCATGGATGATGACGACCTTCGCCGGGGCATCCCCACCTGCCATAAGAAGTTCGGCGAAGCGCTGGCGGTTCTGGCCGGCGATGCACTCCATGACGTGGCATTCCGACTGATGGCCCAGACCGGTTCGATCCCCGCGGTCATAGAGTTGGCGGAGGCGGTCGGTACATCGGGGATGCTCGGCGGCCAGGTGGCGGATATTGAAGCCGAAGGGAAACCGGTCACCAAGTCTGATGTTATCAAGATCCATACCCGCAAGACGGGTGCGCTGATCCGGTCTTCCGTGAGAATAGGGGCTATCCTGACGGACGCCGATGAAAAAAAGCTCGCCCTGCTGACCGCGTATGGGGAACGAATCGGGCTGGCGTTTCAGATCATTGATGATATTCTTGATATTCAGGGAGACCAGCGAAAACTGGGCAAGAAAGTCGGCTCTGATTGTAAGAACCAAAAGGCAACCTACCCGAGTGCAGTAGGTATCGAAGAAGCGCGTCGGGATGCCGAGCAACTGATTGATGAGGCGCTGGCGCTGGTGGATGGCGGCGATGATAACATGCTGAAATTTCTGGCCCGGTTCATCGGCCAACGGGAACGCTGAACGTAATCGTATAGACTGATGATGAAGTACCTTCCGAATATTCAAGACCCCTCCGATCTCAAGAAACTATCGGTGGAGGAACTGACCGAACTGGCAGAGGAGATCCGCCAGCAAATCGTCTCCACAGTTTCGGAGACCGGCGGGCACCTGGCCTCTAATTTGGGGGCGGTCGAACTGACCGTGGCGCTTCATTACGTCTTCGATTTCCTCAAGGACCGGCTGGTGTGGGATGTTAGTCATCAGACCTACGCGCATAAGATGCTCACCGGCCGGCGGGAACAGATCCATACGATCCGTCAATACGGGGGGTTGGCCGGGTATGCCAAGCGGGCTGAATCCGAGTATGATCACTTCGGGGCCGGACATGCTTCGACCTCGATATCCGCAGCGCTCGGATTTGCAGTAGCGCGCGATCTGGCCGGAGAAGAATACAAAGTCGTTGCGGTGATCGGCGACGGCGCCATGACGGGCGGGTTGGCATTCGAAGGAATGAACAACGCCGGTTCACTCAAGAAGAACCTGCTGGTGATTCTTAATGACAACACGTGGTCGATCTCCAAAAATGTCGGCTCCATTTCCAAGTATCTCACCGGCATCATGGCCGATGAGAAGTTCCAGAAACTGCGGGCCGAGGTATGGGAGTTGACCGGCCGATTCAAACGGCGGGACCGTATCCGCGAGACAATCCGAAGCATAGAGAATTCCATCAAAGGGTTGTTGGTGCCGGGGATGTTGTTCGAGAAGCTCGGGTTTCGGTATTTTGGCCCTATTGATGGTCACGACCTGCCGCTGGTGGTCCGGACGCTCGAGGACCTCAGCCATATTAACGGTCCGGTGCTCCTTCACGTGGCGACCAAGAAGGGTAAGGGATACACCCCTGCCGAGGAAGATGCCTTCAAGTATCACGGCATCGGGAAATTCGACAAAGTCACGGGTAAAGCGGCCTCATCGGCGAGCCAGCTCCCCTCCTACACGCAGGTGTTCGGCAGCACGATGCTCGAACTGGCGGAGAAAAACCCGCGCGTGGTCGCGATCACTGCCGCCATGTGCTCCGGTACCGGTCTGGTCGAGTTTTCGGAAAAATATCCGGAACGGTTCTTCGATGTCGGTATCGCCGAGGCACACGCCACCTGTTTCTCGGCCGGACTTGTGGCGAGCGGGCAGGTGCGACCGTATGTGGCGATCTACTCGACCTTTCTGCAGCGTGCCTATGATCAGTTGATTCACGACCTCGCCATCCAGAAGCTTCCTGCCGTGCTCTGTATGGACCGGGCCGGTCTGGTGGGGGACGATGGGCCTACGCATCACGGCGTTTTCGATCTGGCGTATCTCTCTACGATCCCGAATGTCACGGTCGTGGCGCCGAAAGACGGGAATGAACTTCGCGCGGTCATGCACCATACGCTCGAACATCAGGTCGATGGGATTGTCGCCGTCCGGTATCCGCGCGACACCGTTCCCACGCCTATTACACCTGAAATTGCGCAACTGGAATGGGGGAGGTGGGAGTGGCTGACACCCCAGTCCGAAGCCATCATTCTGGCGGTAGGTACCATGGTGCATAATGCCCTCAGAGCAGCGAAGGCTCTTTCGGAGCGGGGGATTGAAGTGGCGGTTGTGAATGCGCGGTTCGTCAAGCCGTTCGACCATAATATGCTGGCTGCAATCCGGGCGAACGGACGGCTGATTGTCACTGTCGAAGAAGCTTCTTTGCGGGGAGGATTCGGCCAGGCGGTGGCGGAGTATCTGTTGTCCGACGGTTACGATGGTCGTTTCAAGGCGCTCGGTATCGGCGATCGGTTCATTACACACGGTAACCGGGCGCAGTTGCTTCGTGAAGTCGGTCTGGATGCCGATGGGATCGCGGCCACGCTCGAAGAGTTTTTCTCCGACCAGGCGCGGGGCGAAGGAAATCTGTTCCAGCGTCTGGTCCTTCGCCGTAACGGCGCTGCCAAAAAGCGCGACTTGCTCAAGAACGCCGGCTGATACGTCTTCGCCTTTCCTGCAGAGTTCGTTTTTAAGTTGCAGGCACCTGCCTTACGCACATAGCTTCACCCATCAAATATGGACCACCCAACATGGAGTTACGTGATGCGTGTACGATACCTTAGTATAAGTGTTGTCCTGATGTTGGCACTGGCTGTTTCAACCAGCGGTCAGTCCGGTACTGACATCGAAACGGTCGGCAAAATCATGGATTCGGCCATTGCGGTCGAGGCACCGGTCTATGCGCCAAAGACATTTGACAAGGCCAAACGAGAATTCGACCAGGCTAAGCAGGCACAGAATCTCAAGCGGGGTCAGAAAGTTATCGACGGGTACGCCGGCAAGGCGCGCGAGTTCGCGGAGAATGCGCTTAAGACAACCGAAGTCGTCAAGTTATCTTTGAAAGAGTATCAATCACCTCGCGACAAAGCACGCGCCGCTCGGGCGCCATCGCTGGTGCCGGCTCTATATGACAAAGCCGAGCAGCAGTTCACGCAAGCAACTGCCAAAGTCGAGAGTGGGGATGTCAAGGGAGCCCTCAAAGAAGCGGACAAGGCATCGCCACTGTTCGATACAGCCGAGTTCGAGGCGATTCGCGTCGATATTCTCGGTGGCGCCGATATGGCAATTGCCAAGGCGGTCGCCGACGATGCGCCCAAGTATGCGCTTTCTACGCTGGACAAAGCGCGCACCGCGCGCGAGAAGGCTGATGGGATACTCGTCGCGGACCGCTACGCTCGCGAGAAAGCGTCGATCGAGGCGGCGCGAGCCGAGTTCGAGGGGCGCCATGCCTCCAATATTGCGCAATCAGTCCGATCCCTTCCGCGCAACGATCAGGCATGGGAAAAGCTCATGCTCCTCTATGAGATACAAATGAGCCGCGTGGGCGAAGCCCTCGGTATCGCGCAGCTCCCATACGACATTGGTGCCCTGGCCGCGGCCGACACCCTTATCGCTGCCGCCCAGCGCGGCCAGGCATCGAGCAAATCGACCGAAGGGAAGTTGAGCACGCAGCTTGACGAGATTACGAGCGCATACGATGCGCTGACAACCTCACTTCAGGGGACGGTGCGAAAACTCGATGGTCCTGAGTCGGGTGATGCCGCCGTCCTGGCCAAAACAATCGACAGCGCCGTCACGGCCATGGTGGCTGAAAGGGGACGGCTGGCAGAACAAATTGCTGCTGAACAAGGGAAAATGAGCGAACTCACCGAGGCACACAAAGAGGTTTCTGCCGAGCTTGAAGCACGGCAGAAACAGGAAGAGATACTGAATCAGGCCAAGATGATGCTGAACCCTACTGAGGGGGAAGTGCTTCTGAACGCCACCAACGATATGGTGCTACGGCTCTCCGGCCTGTCATTCGCTGTCGGCAAGAGTGAGATCACCGAGGAGCATCTCCCACTTTTGGAGAAAGTGAAGGAGATCGTCGCGCTGTTCCCGGACCGCCAGATTATCGTTGAGGGACACACCGACGACAAGGGGGAACAGATGGGGAATCAGCAGTTGTCCGAAAAGCGCGCGATGGCGGTGATGCAGTATTTGAGACAGGCGCTCACTATCGGTGCCGACCGGATCAAAGCGATCGGTTATGGTTCGGAAAAACCGATCGCATCGAACATCTCAGCCGAAGGTCGCGCTAAGAACCGTCGTATTGACATAGTGATACTTCAATAATGCTCGGCCCGGATCAAAGATATTTCTGAAGTTCGGGATATTGGCTGATTCGTTGCCTTGTTACAGCGCTGTCCAGCCCGCGCCGAAGCGCTTCCTGATAACAAACAGCCGCATCCTTGAATTCTCTGTTGCGGGCCATATCGTCACCTATGGTCACGAAGTATTCTTTCGGGGTGGCCGCCGCGGCCTGCAGCATAGTGAAGAAGACCCGAAAGGCCCCGGTGTCCCCTCGTGAGCGATAAACAGCCGTCAACCCCTGAATAGGAGGGAGCATCTTAGGGTCCAGGTGATGCGCTTCCAACAACAGTTGCTCCGACTTGGTCGTATCCCCTAAGTTGAAATACACGCGCGCCAGCTGGACCAGGATCTTGGGATTGTACGGGTTAAGGCCGTCGGCGATACGCAGCATGAGAAGGGCGCTGTCGCGCTGACCCATGCGGTTGAGACAGTATCCGATACTTGCCCAGGCGCCCGACCGGAGCGGGTTGAGTCTGATTACCTCTTCTGACAAGGCGATCCCCGTCTCGCAACTGTCTCTGAGGAGAAGGGTGTCGGTTTTGCTCATCAACTCTGCTTCCGGATAATCCTGTTGCATCAACGCCGCCTCTCGCAGGGCCTCGCTCAGTCTCCCTTCCAGGGCAAGTTGATCGGATAACACTGAGCGGATCGGCGCACTCTTGGCCTTATCCAGGGCGTAATAGGTTCGGACCTGTGTCACTGCGGTATCGAAATCCGCGATCACAATGGCGCGAGGGATGAGTGACAGTCCTCCCAGCGCGATCACCAGCGTTGCCGTTCTGTACCTGTAACGGCATCGACGTTGCGACGCGAGCAGTCCGATCGCGGATAGTGCCATGATCGGCACGCCCGGGAATGAAAACAGGTCCCAATCTCGCGGCATTCCCGGTTTGGGATCAAGCACAAATGCAGCGACCAGGGTTGGAACCGCCAGTAGCAGAAGGAAGCGAAACGGTGGCCGAGTCGCCCGTTGCCGCAAGTCGCTTCGATTGAATGCGACGAGCGCTACCAACAGGCCGGGCATCAAGGTAAGAATCAGGTTTCCGAAATCCAACAAATGGGCTGCCGAAAACAACGTGTACCCCTCGACCGTGAACAGGCTCGACCAGATCGGCACGAAGGCGAACCGGAAGTAGTACTCAGTACGATAGAGATATGTGAACAACAGGGCAGCGCCGGTAATGAGGACTAGCGCCGCCCCAGCTCGGAGCAGCCAGTTCCGATCCGCCAGAATTCTATGCATTTTCGTTTCCCGAAACAGGATATATGCCGCCGCTGGGATCAGCGTAAGTCCTAAAACGTGAAAGAACAGCGCAAGCACCAGCGGCAAAAGGATCAGCCACCGCCGAAGCTTCCCGATGGCGATCAACAAACCGGCCAACGTGAAAAGACAGATCGAAAGGCAAAACGAAGCATAGTTCTCCACATAGCCGAAGAACAGAAGCATGTAACCACCCGAGAGTATTCCGACAGCGAAAATCAGCCGATCTTTGTGCCGGTCAAACAGCGCGGAAGCAGAAAGAAAGGTCAACGACATAAACAGAAGCCCACTACCGATCGAGAGCAGTTGGTACGATAGAAGCGCGGCCCGTCTGGTATCGCCGCCGATCAGCGACTTCAGCCACACATGCGTCAACCCTTCGCCAATGCCACGCCCCTTGACCAACGGGGTCTCTGCCGATAATTCCGACAACAGCGTGTACCCGTCTCCGAGGAAGTAATAACGCGCACGCAGCAAGTAGAAAAGCGATCCAAGCACTACCACGGTCGCGAAGGCGAACACAAGATATGTCTTTGCTGAAATGTCCTTGTCGGTCATCTCGATCCCGACGGAACGAAACGTCAGAGTATGTCGAATAAGGAAGGGTATCAGCAGGCCGACCACCAATAAGACCAACCTTCCCCAAGCCGGTAAGAACGCCCAGTGTCCAATTCCCCACAACCTCAACTCGGGATAAAAGGAAGCAACGAAGAACAGTGCGAGTGTCGTCAGGTATGCATACATTGCACGGTTGTCGATCTGGACGAACGAGGATTTATCTGATGTCACCCGCTTCTCACTTGTGTAGTGATTTGGTGGTCGAGTATCAGAAGATCACGTTCAGTGACGGGTACTTTTCGGCGAATTGACGTACTTCGGCGGTATCCATGCCGCGACGCAAGGCCCGGCTGAGCGCTTCGGCAGCAGCCGGTATATCACCATTCTCAAGACAGACCTGACCAACCTCGCGCGAGATGTTGTAAGGGGCATCCCGCCGGAGGGAAGCCTCAGTCAGATACTGAAGAAACAGTTTCTTATCCCCCAGCACCTGGTACATCCGGGCAATATTAAACACAGGCGCGTAGCTGACCGTGTCGATCTGTGAGGAGCGCCCCCACGCCTTGCGGGCGCCGTCGAAATCGTTCAGAAACGAATAGGCCCGTCCCATCTCGTTGAGATATCCGGGATTGTACGGATTGAGCCCATCGGCGATCTTGATGCAGGTCAGCGCGCTGTCGAACCGATTTGCCCCGATGAAGTAGGTACAGAGAGATGCCCAGGCATCCGCGTACTGCGGATTCACGACTAATACATGGTCCAGAGTTGGTTTTGCTTCAGCGCATTTCCCCTGGCGACATAGCATGGACGCGGCTATCACCATGCGTTCCTCAGGATACAGTATCTCCCGTTGCTTTTCGATCTGGATGGTCCGGGTCGTATCGGCGCGCTCGTAGTAGTAGTTGCTCAACAAATACCAGGCGGTACGGCTCCGCTGCTTATCAATCGAGATATAATCGGTGAACTGCGCGATAGCCATGTCCGCCTGCACCTGCCCGATTACTCTCGGACCAAGGGAGAGAAATCCAAGGAACACGATCAGCACGGTCGCGCCGATAAGATTACGCCTGGACGATGCCAACAAGACGAGCAGGGCAAAGAGGACAATCGGTATTCCTGGAAGCGAGAACAGATCCCAGTCACGCGGCATGCCCAGCTTGGGGTCGAGTACGAACATCGTCCCCATCGTAACGGCAACTGTGATTAGTACGAACCGGATCTCAGCGTGGTGCAGGATTTTCCCTAAAGAAACCTCCGGTAGCAGGGAGAGCAGCACAAGCAGGCCGGGAAAGAGGAGCATCAGCAGATTGAGGTAGTCGATCAGGTGTCGCGCGGACAGCAGGGTGTACCCATCGATCGTGAAGCGGTTGGCAATAAATGGCACGAAGGCAAATCGGAAGAAATAGTCGGTCGTGTACAATTGTATGAAGATCGCGACGCCGATCACGCCGCAAATCACGATCACACCGGTTCGAGTTTGTCGGCTTATCTGTCCGATCGCCAGGCCCAACGATGTATCCTTCATGAGGAGGTAGGCGGCCGCCGGCAGCAGGGTCGCGCCGAGGCTGTGGAAAAACAGCGCCAGTGCCAATGGCAACAGGATCCACCACCGGGATATCCGGCCGCGAGTATGAAGCACTCCCGCAAGCAGGAACAGAGCGATCGAGAGCGTGAACAGCGAGTAATTCTCCGCGTAGCCGAAAAACAGAAGCGCCCATCCCCCGCCGGCCAGGCCAAGCGTAAACAGTACGCGCTTGAGATTCGAGGTGTAAAGGAATCGCGCCGTTATCGCTGATGCGGCCACGAATAACAAACCAGAGCCGATTGAGATCATCCGAAAACTGGAGAGTGCGGCGGCTTTGGGGTCTCCGCCCAGCAAGTCTTTCAGCCATACATGCACCATATGCTCTCCCAGATTGCGTCCTTTTGCGACTGGATTCTGGTCCGCCAGATTGGCCAACAGCGTGTACCCATCACCTAAAAAGTGTGTCCGATTTCGAAGCAGGATAAAACAGACTCCAAGCGCCACGAGAATCGACGCACTGATAAGCCAGTATTGCGAATCGGATCGGGAAGACTCCGCCGCCCGATCCGTTCTACCGACCACACGCATCGCAGCGTACAGACCAACCAGACCGCATGTCAGGAGAACGATCCTCGACCACAGCGGGGAATAGGCCCAAACGGCTATTCCCCAAAGGCGCTGGTCGGGGAGAAAAGATGCACCGGCAAACAGTGCCACGGTGCAGACGTACGCCACGATGCCTGTAGATACTGTCCGGCGGGGCGCGGGGTGTGTCATAGTACGTGAATCCGAAACACCAGTTGGATGCACCTGGCAGTTGGAAGATAAGAGCTTGGCACTAAGGCTCAAAGCGTTTTCCGATCCTTCTTGGGAACTGTCACACAAGGCGCTTGCCTTTGTCGGGACAAGTCCCTTATGTTGATCGCGACGAGGATATTATGCGATTCGGCCTGACAGCCAACCTTCATAGAATCGGCGCCCGTGAGGCAATCGACGCAGTAGTCGGTTGGGCGGACAAACATGGTCACGATCTGGTTCTCAGTGATTCCCTCAGGTCGGCGGCGCCGGAACGGTTCCGACTTTTCAAGCTAAGTCACTTGGCCGCACAGTCGGAGATCGTCATTTCAATGGGTGGCGACGGCACACTGCTGTCCACGGCACGGGCGGTCGGGGCATCGGGTAAACCGGTACTGGGTATCAATCTCGGATCACTTGGCTTTCTCACTCAGCAAACGCCGGAGGAACTGATCTCGAGTCTTGAAGCGGTTGTGGCCGGTAACTTCCAGATCGAAGAACGGATGCTGCTGAAAGCGGAGACAGATGGTCGATATCGCCTGACGGAACCATTCGCGCTAAACGACATAGTTCTGGACCGGGGACCTGGCAGTCGCATCCTGGATATCAACTTGCGGGTGAACGACGAGGATGTGGTCACATACAAGTCGGACGGTTTGATCATAGCCACACCGACCGGTTCCACCGCCTATGCGCTGGCCGTTGGCGGACCGATCATGCACCCAAAAATGGAGGCAATGATCGCGGCGCCGATCGCCGCGTTTTCTCTTACCACCCGCCCGATGATCTTCGATGGCGCTGATGTATTGCAGTTGTCGGTGCTCAACAGAAACGAAGAAGCGAACCTGACGCTCGATGGCCAGGTCGGCGTGGCTGTAAACGCGCGCGAGACGGTCACCATCAGGCGTGCGGATTTTCGCCTTAAGCTGATCACGTTTCCTGACCGTTCCTTCTATAAGTTGCTTCGCAACAAGCTGCACTGGGGCCGACCGGCCAACTACCACATTTGATAGTGGTTCAGCGTCTCGCAAAAACCCCTTGCGACCGACCGCCGTATCCGGTACTATTTCGACGCGACACGCGGGAGTAACTCAGGTGGTAGAGTCACAGCCTTCCAAGCTGTTGGTCGCGGGTTCGAGTCCCGTCTCCCGCTTTTATTGCGACCGGTTGGCATGAATATCCGTTACCTTGCTCCGCTCAGATATCACGCCCTAGCCACGCTGTGGGCGTTACTTCTCCTGTTCGCGAGTTGCATCGAGAGAAAACCGGAGCGCCTCACCAAGCGCGAATCGCCGGTTACAGGCGAACTGGCGTCCATGGTTCGGCAGCTTGAGGCCATGCCCGCCGACACACTGTTGTCGCAAGAAGTTCGCATTCGTCAGGAGATGGAGTTTCGCCGCACGATCTACCAGTTTCTCGCTCAGTCTCTGCTGGTCGAACCGGTCGACCTGTACCGTGCTTCATTGGTGCTTTATGAAACGAGTCGGCCGAGCGAGACAGAAACACTTTTGCTGGCTCATTTGCTCGCCATGGAGTCTGCACGGAAGGGATACGATGCTGCCAGGCATCTTGCGGCCGCCACCCTGGACCGCTATCTGGTGCGACAGGGACTTGCCCAAAAGTATGGTACGCAATGCGATAGGGATAGATTTGGGCGGTGGTTCATACCATTTTTCGACACTTTGACGGGCGATTCGGAACGCGCCATTTGGGGAGTACCACCGCTGGACAGCCTCAAACTGCTTGTTTCCATTAAGAACAAATAAAGGCTCGCTGGTGGGCGCTGGGTACCGTTGTTAGAGCTTGCCGGGATTTGACTTAGAGTATCAAAAATAGGCTTGACAGCCCGGAGGAGGGGGCATATTTTCAGGGTTCGCTCAAAGGAGAGGTCTGTCTCTTTTTGCGCGTTCTTGGCTTTTTGTTGATAATAAATGATTAACGGAAGCCCAGATAGCTCAGTTGGTAGAGCACATCCTTGGTAAGGATGAGGTCACCAGTTCGATCCTGGTTCTGGGCTTGTGTTGTGATAAGGGTGTGAAGGAAAGGCAGTCCGGCGATGGCAAAAGAGAAGTTCATACGGAAGAAGCCGCATGTGAATGTGGGGACGATAGGTCACGTGGATCATGGGAAGACGACGTTGACGGCGGCGATCACGATGGTGATGAACAAGTTGACGGGGAGTGCGATCCGGACGTTTGATTCGATAGATAATGCGCCGGAGGAGCGGGAGCGTGGGATCACGATAGCGACGGCGCACGTGGAGTACGAGTCGGGGAAGCGACATTATGCGCATGTGGACTGTCCGGGTCACGCTGATTACGTGAAGAACATGATCACGGGGGCGGCGCAGATGGACGGAGCGATCCTGGTGGTGAGTGCGGCGGATGGCCCGATGCCGCAGACGCGGGAGCACATTTTGCTGGCTCGTCAGGTGGGGGTGCCGTACATCATCGTGTTTTTGAACAAGGTGGACATGGTGGATGACCCGGAGTTGCTGGATCTGGTGGAGCTTGAGGTGAGGGATTTGTTGACGACGTACCAGTTCCCCGGGGATGATATACCGATCATACGTGGGTCGGCGTTGCAGGCGATGGTGGCGGGAGCGACGGGGACGTTCAATCCGCAGGATGCGGTGTTCAAGCCGATTTTGGATTTGGTGGAGGCGTGCGACACGTACATCCCGGAGCCGAAGCGAGAGATAGACAAGCCGTTTTTGATGCCGGTGGAGGATGTATTTTCGATCACGGGTCGTGGGACGGTGGGGACGGGTCGTGTGGAGCGTGGGGTGATCAAGCAGGGACAGGAGGTGGAGGTAGTGGGGATACGGGAGACGCGGAAGACGGTGGTGACGGGGGTGGAGATGTTCCGGAAGTTGTTGGATGAGGCGCAGGCGGGTGATAATGTGGGGTTGTTGCTGCGTGGGGTGGACAAGGATGATCTGGAGCGAGGGATGGTGTTGGCGGCGCCGGGGAGTATCACGCCGCACAAGAAGTTTAAGGCGGAGGTGTACGTGTTGACGAAAGAGGAGGGGGGTCGTCACACGCCGTTTTTCAACGGGTACCGGCCGCAGTTTTATTTTCGGACGACGGATGTGACGGGGGTGGTGCAGTTGCCGTCGGGGGTGGAGATGACGATGCCTGGGGACAATGTGACGATGGAGATCGAGTTGATCACGCCGATAGCGATGGAGAAGGAGCTGCGGTTCGCCATCCGTGAGGGTGGGCGGACCATCGGCGCCGGCGTCATCCACGAGATCCTGGAATAGACGAAAGAGCTAACAAGAAGGCGATACGACAGTGCCAAGAGACAGAATCACCCTGGCCTGCGGCGAGTGCAAACGTCGCAACTACGACACGACCAAGAACAAGCGGTTGCACCCGGAGCGGGTGGAGTTTCGCAAGTTCTGTCCGTTCTGCAACAAGCACACGGCGCACAAGGAGACCAGATAGTCGCAAACTGCCCGAGTAGGCCAGTAGCTCTAATTGGTAGAGCGCCGGTCTCCAAAACCGGTGGTTGGGGGTTCGAGTCCCTCCTGGCCTGCCAAATCGACTGGTACGGACTATGATAGAGAAACTGAAAAAGTATCTGAAAGAAACGCTGGCCGAGCTTCAGAAAATGACCTGGCCCACAAAAGACGAACTGGTCGGTTCCACAATCATCGTGATCGTCGTCTCACTCATTGTCGCGGTGTTCATCGGCGCAGTTGACCGGGGACTGACCTTGCTTGTCCGTACCATTTTTGGTGGCGGGATCGGAGGCTAAGTGGCGTTACGCTGGTACGTCGCGCACACCTATTCGGGTCACGAGCAGAAGGCCAAGCGGTATCTGGAGTCGGCGGTGGTGAACGCCGGCCTGCAGGAGAGATTCGGCCAGATCCTCATTCCCACCGAGCAGGTGACGGAGATGAAGCAGGGGAAACGTGCCACCAGCACGAAAAAGTTCCTTCCCAGCTACATTCTGGTGCAGATGGATCTGGACAAGGAAACGCAGAACCTGGTGACCAACACGCCTGGGATTACCAATTTTGTGGGGCCGAGCGGCAAACCGACGCCGCTAAAAGACGACGAGGTGCAGCGCATTGTGGGTCAGATCGACCGCAGTCGCACTGAGGAAGTGCAGGAAGTGCCGTTCCAGGCGGGCGACCCTGTTAAAGTGAAAGATGGTCCCTTCATGGATTTCTCGGGCACCGTCGCCGAGGTCAATATGGAGCGGCGCAAGGTGAAGGTGATGGTATCGATTTTCGGCCGTCCCACACCGGTGGAACTGGATTATTTGCAGGTAGAGTTGGCCAAGGTCAAGGTATAGGATAAGATCGTATTTTCGGAGAATAGAGACACGTGGCAAAGAAAGTTGCAGCGTTAGTGAAATTGCAGATACCGGCCGGTCAGGCCAATCCGGCGCCGCCGGTGGGGCCGGCGCTTGGCCAGCGCGGCGTCAACATCATGGAGTTCTGCAAGGCGTTCAACGCCAAGACGCAGAGCGGCAACGGCCTGCTGACTCCCGTGATTATCACGGTGTATTCGGACAAGTCGTTTACGTTCATTACCAAGACGCCGCCGGCGTCGACCCTGTTGAAAATGGCGGCCAAAGTGCCCAAGGGGTCAAGCGTCCCCAACAAAGACAAGATCGGCTCGGTCACCCGTGACCAGGTGCGCGAGATTGCACAGTCCAAGATGGCGGATCTGAACGCCGCCAACGTGGATACCGCCATCAAGATGGTCGAGGGGACCGCCCGCTCGATGGGAATTGAGATCGTATAGTACACGCAAAGGTTCACATTCGCTATCACCTGGTGCGGCATGTCCGGTTCCAGGGAGAATAGGAGAACATGAAACACTCTAAGAAATACTTGTCGTTTCGTGAGAAGGTTGACCGGCGAAAGCGGTACCAGTTGCCGGACGCGGTCAAGATGCTCAAGGAGAACAAGTACGCCAAATTCGACGAATCGGTCGAGGTGGCCATGCGGCTTGGGGTGGACCCCAAGCATGCGGATCAGATGGTACGCGGCACAGTGGCATTGCCCAACGGCACCGGCAAAAGTGTTCGCGTAGCTGTGTTCGCACAGGGCGAGAAGGCGGCCGAGGCCAAAGAGGCGGGCGCCGATTTTGTCGGCTCCGATGACCTGGCCGAAAAGATCAAGGGAGGCTGGACCGATTTCGATGTGGCGGTGGCCACGCCCGACATGATGCGGGTGCTCGGCCCATTGGGAAAGGTGTTGGGGCCGCGCGGCCTGATGCCGAATCCCAAGACCGGGACAGTGACCATGGACATCGCCCGTACCGTCAAAGAGCTTCGCGGCGGACGTATTGAATTCCGTGTCGACCGCCAGTCAAACGTGGCCGTCTCGGTCGGCAAGCTGTCGTTCGGCGAACCTCAGATCGTCGAGAATGTTCACGCGTTCCTGGAGGCAATCATGCGGGCCAAACCGGCATCGGCCAAAGGGACCTATGTGCTCAGCGCGTCGATTTGTTCGACCATGAGCCCGGGTATCAAGCTGGACATTTCGGAACTGACCGCGGCGACGAAGAAGTAGAAAGGACGAGCGAGACATGCCCAAACAGGAAAAAGTAGACGCCGTCACCGAGATCAAGCAGCTCTTCGGCGAGTCGAGTTCCTATTTTGTGACCGAGTATCAGGGCCTGAACGTGGCCGATATGACGGTGCTTCGGAAGAACCTCCGTGAAGGGAGTGTCCGGTATCTGGTTGCCAAGAACACGCTGTTCAAGCTGGCGGCCAAAGAGGCGGGGGCACCGAACCTGGACCAGTTTTTCACCGGTCCGACAGCAGTTGCCTTTGTCCGAAAGGATGCGTCGGTCGCAGCCAAGATCCTCAACGACTCCTTCAAGGAAAAACAGCTCCCCCGCGTGAAGGTGTTCGTGGTGGACAACCACGTGCACGATGGCGCGGACATACAGCGCCTGGCCGATCTGCCGTCGCGCGAGGTGCTTCTGTCGCAGGTGGTGGCGGCGGTCGAATCGCCGCTCTCGGCGCTAGTCGGAGCCGTCGATGCCGTCTTCACCGAATTGATCGGCACGATCGACGCCCTTGCCGAAAAGAAAAAGACGGCCGCGTGATGAACTGACCGAGACGTTGGGGACAGATGCCTCCCTTGCTTCTAAGCGGTTTCGTCTCACCGTTTGGGCAGGCCTGGTCCCGATAGAAAAGTTAAAACGACGAGCAATAGTTGAACGTAGAGTGAGAGGAATGCGACGTGTCAAACGCAGCGATTGTAGAGATTGTTGACAAGATCGCCGGTCTGAGCGCAATGGACCTGGCGGAGTTGTCCAAGGCGATTCAGGATAAGTTCGGCGTCAAAGCGGCTGCCCCGATGGCTATGATGCCGGGCATGATGGCCGGCGGCGGCGCTGCCGCTGCCAAGGTTGAGGAGCAGACCGAGTTTGCGGTCGTCCTGACCTCAGCCGGCGAGAAGAAGATCCAGGTCATCAAAGTGGTCCGCGAGCTGACCAGCCTGGGTCTGAAAGAGGCCAAAGACCTGGTCGAGGCAGCTCCGGCGAAGGTCAAGGAAGGAGTCTCCAAACAGGAGGCCGAGGCCGCCAAAGCCAAGCTCGAAGAGGTTGGCGGGACTGTCGAGATCAAGTAGTCTTGTTGATAACGCCGCGCCGGGAACCAACCGGTTCCCGGCCGGTTGTACAGCACGAGAGCGAAGGTAGTTACAATTTCCCGGTTTGTTGTTTTTGTGATGGTTGATTGACTGCATGAACTGGCTCCCCTGATGGCGTGACCGCCGGGGAGACTCATGAAATAAATGGCAGGATCACCAGTCGTTTCGAACATAGTGCGAATGGCGTCAGCCCGGAGCGGGAATGCCCTGCTTGGCGCGGGCGTTCTGTATTGTAGGAGGGTTCTGTCTTGGCCGAACCAGATGTGAACAGAAAGAGCTACGCGACGATCCCGGACGCGTGCGACATGCCCAACTTCCTCGAGGTCCAGGTCGCGGCATACGAAGAATTCCTGCAGGCCTATGTCCCGCCGCACAAGCGGGCCGTAAAGGGACTGCACCAGATTTTCTCCGAGATCTTCCCGGTGACGGACATCCACGAGAACTACTCGCTGGAATACGTCAATTACTATCTCGGACCGACTCGCTACAGCATCGACGAATGCCGCGAGCGGAACATGACCTTTGCCGCTCCCCTGAAAGTGACCATGCGACTGGTGACACGTCAGGGCGAAGGAGACAAAAAGGAAGTCAAGGACATCATCGAACAGGATGTGTACCTTGGCGAACTCCCCTTGATCACCGAGTGGGGTACGTTCATTATCAACGGCGCCGAGCGCGTGATCGTGAGCCAGCTGCACCGCAGCCCCGGTGTTTCGTTCGACGAGGAAATCCATCCCAACGGCAAGAAGTTGTACTCAGCGCGCGTCATTCCCTACCGGGGAAGCTGGCTGGAATTTTCGCTCGACATCAACGACATCATGTACGTGTATGTCGATTCCAAGCGCAAGTTGCCCGTAACCATGCTCTTGCGGGCCATTGGACGTTCGTCCGATGAAGAGCTGATCAATCTCTTCTACAAAACCGAGAAACTAAACCTGAGCGGCAAGAAGGCCAAGGATGTTGAGGGGGCGCACCTCGCCGAGAATGTCATCAACAAAGAGACCGGAGAAGTGCTGTACCCGGCTGCCGAGCCGCTGACCGAGAAGATAGTCGACAAGTTGATCGACGCCGGTTACAAGAGTGTCCATATCGTGCCGCCCGACGAGAAAAACGACGCCCGCATCATATTGAACTCACTGCGCAAGGACCCCACCAAGTCACGGGAAGAAGCGCTGATCAAGATCTATTCCATGGTCCGCCCCGGCGAACCGCCGACGCTTGAGATGGCCGAATCGCTCCTCGACAAACTGTTCTTCAATACTAAGCGGTATGATCTCGGCGAAGTTGGCCGGTACATGATCAACCAGCGTCTCGGCCTTTCGATCCCACTCGACAAGACGGTGTTCGACCCCGAGGACTTCTTTGCGATCACGCGCTATCTTATCGGTCTGCGCAACGACGCCGGTTTCACCGATGATATCGATCACCTGGGGAATCGGCGGGCGCGCACGGTTGGGGAGCTTCTGGCCAATCTGTTCTCAGTGGGCTTGTCGCGTATCGCCCGGACCATTCGTGAGCGGCTGTCGCTGAAAGACCAGGAAAACGTTACCCCACAGTTGCTGGTGAATGCCCGGACGGTATCGTCCGTTATCGAGACCTTCTTCGGTTCGTCGCAGCTGTCACAGTTCATGGACCAGACGAATCCATTGTCTGAGTTGACGCACAAGCGCCGCCTGTCGGCTCTTGGTCCGGGTGGTCTCACCAGGGAGCGTGCCGGGTTTGAAGTGCGCGACGTGCACCATACCCATTACGGTCGCATGTGTCCGATCGAGACGCCGGAAGGTCCGAATATCGGGCTGATCACTTCCATGGCCACGTTTGCCCGCATCAACAAGTACGGTTTCCTGGAGACACCGTATCGCAAAGTGGTTCACGGCAAAGTGACCAATGACATCGAGTATCTGTCCGCCGACCAGGAAGACCGGTATTATATCGCGGGTGCCAACGAGCCGCTCGGCAAAGACGGCAAGTTCGCCAGCGACATGGTGGTGGCGCGCCGTCGCTCCGACTATCCGCTGATAGCTCGCGACGAAGTGCAATACATGGATGTATCCCCTCGCCAGATCGTCTCCGTCGCCGCGTCGCTCGTGCCGTTCCTTGAACACGATGATGCCAACCGCGCCCTCATGGGTTCCAACATGCAGCGCCAGGCGGTGCCGCTTCTGAAGACCGAGTCGCCGGTTATTGGGACCGGCATGGAAAGAAAAGTGGCGGTGGATGCGGGCGTGGTGGTGCGGGCGCGTCGCCCCGGTACCGTCGTATACGCCGACAGTGAGCGCGTGGTTGTACGGCCACAGGTGAAGGTGAAAGCAGGTTCGCTCGGCTATATCGAGGACGACGAGTATCGCCTGACCAAGTACCGCCGCTCCAACCAGGATACCTGTATCAATTACCGACCGGTTGCCAAGCTCGGCGCGGAGGTCAAAGAGGGGGACACCCTGGCTGATGGTCCGGCGGTCGATCGCGGTGAACTGGCGCTTGGCTACAACGCGTTGACGGCGTTCCTGCCGTGGCGCGGTTACAACTATGAGGATGCCATCATTCTCTCTGAGCGGCTCGTGCACGACGATATTTTCACCTCGATCCATATCGAGGAGTTCGAACTGCAGGTCCGCGACACCAAGCGCGGCGCTGAAGAGATAACTCGTGAGATTCCTAACGTGTCCGAAGAGGCACTGCTCAATCTTGACGAGCAGGGGATCGTGCGGGCCGGGGCCGAAGTAGAGGCCGGTGACATTCTCGTCGGTAAGGTGACCCCCAAAGGGGAAACCGAACTGTCGCCGGAGGAGAGATTGTTGAGAGCCATCTTCGGGGAGAAGGCCGGCGACGTGCGGGACGCCTCTTTGAAGGCGCCGCCCGGGATGAAGGGTGTGGTCATCAAGACGCGTGTCTTCTCGCGCAAAGAGCGCACCGAAGAGGCCAAGAAACAAGAGAAGAATGAAATAGCGGCCGTGAAGCGCGCTTTCAATAAGAAGATACTGGATATCCAGTCGCTTCGCGCCAGACGGGTCGGTGAAATGCTCGACGGGCATTCGTCGAAACTGGTACGTTCGGCCGTCGACAATTCCGTTCTGATCCGTTCCGGCCACAAATACAAAGCCGAGTTCTTCGAATCGTTTGATTTCGATAACGCGGTGGCGCCGGAAGGGTACAGTACGGACAACACGACCAACAAGCATGTCGACAGCATTCTGGCCGAAACGGCCCATCTTCTCAACGCCAAGAAGGCGGAGATGGAGATCGAGATCGACAAGATCCAGCGCGGCGCTGAGCTCCCTCCGGGGGTGAAACAGCTCGTCAAAGTGACCATTGCCATCCGTCGCAAGATCCAGGTCGGCGACAAGATGGCCGGACGTCACGGCAACAAGGGCGTTGTTTCCAAGATCGTTCCGATTGAGGACATGCCATACATGACCGACGGCACCACGGTCGATATCATCCTGAACCCTCTGGGTGTGCCGTCACGTATGAACGTTGGCCAGATACTGGAGACGCATCTGGGCTGGGCGGCGCATAAACTGAACGAGACGATCGCCACCCCGGTTTTTGACGGCGCGAAGGTGTCGCAGATCAAGGCCAAGCTGAAAGAAGCAGGTCTTCCCGACAGCGGCAAGATGGTGCTGTATGACGGTCACACCGGTGAGTCGTTCGACAACCCAATCACCGTCGGATACATGTATATGCTCAAGCTGTCGCATCTGGTCGATGACAAGATCCACGCGCGCTCCATCGGCCCCTATTCGCTGGTAACGCAGCAGCCGCTCGGCGGTAAGGCCCAGTTCGGCGGGCAACGTTTTGGCGAAATGGAAGTCTGGGCGTTGGAGGCATACGGCGCGGCGTATACGCTACAGGAGATGCTGACGGTCAAGTCCGATGACGTCACCGGGCGCAGCCGCATCTACGAAGCGATCGTCAAGGGTGAGAACCCGCCGGAGCCAGGGTACCCCGAGGCGTTCAATGTCCTGGTCAAAGAGCTTCAGGCGCTTGGCCTTGATGTCAGGTTGATTGAGAAGTAAGGTCCATGGGTGGTGTCGGCGCTGTCGGATGGCGGCGGCGCCGCACAGGAGTTAGAGGAGTAAGCCATGGTCGATATGTTGAGAGCCCAAGGGCAGCAAAAGAAGCCGTCCGATTTCGCGGCGATTCAGATACAGATCGCCTCGCCGGAGACTATTCTATCGTGGTCCTATGGTGAGGTGACCAAGCCGGAGACCATCAATTACCGGTCGTTCAAACCGGAGCGCGATGGTTTGTTCTGCGAGCGCATTTTCGGTCCGGTCAAGGACTGGGAATGCAACTGCGGCAAATACAAGCGGATCCGCTTCCGCGGCATCGTGTGCGATCGCTGCGGTGTCGAGGTTACACAGTCCAAAGTGCGTCGCGAGCGGATGGGGCATATCGAGCTGGCGGTCCCGGTCTCGCACATATGGTACTTCAAGTCGCTTCCCTCCCGTATCGGCCACATGCTTGACCTCTCTATTCGTGAACTGGAGAAAATCCTTTATTACGAGGCATATATCGTCATCGACCCGGGCAACACGTCATTTGACCTGGGGGGTGTGATTTCCGAAGAAGAGTTCCAGGAACTGGAAGAGGCCGGCAAGCAGTTCGATGCCCGCATGGGCGCCGACGCCATCCGCGAACTGCTCAGGCGTATCGACATGGAAGAAATGGTCGCCACGCTGCGCGCGCAGATCAAAGTGGAGACCTCGGCTCAGCGCAAGAAAGACCTGCTCAAAAGGCTCCGCATATTCGAGGCCTTTCGTCAGTCGAACAACCGTCCGGAATGGATGATCATGAGCATCATCCCGGTGATCCCGCCGGACCTTCGCCCGCTGGTGCCGCTCGAGGGAGGCCGGTTCGCCACCTCCGACTTGAACGATCTGTATCGCCGGGTCATCAACCGTAACAACCGGTTGAAGAAACTGATCGACATTCAGGCGCCCGAAGTCATCCTGCGCAACGAAAAGCGCATGCTGCAGGAAGCGGTCGACGCCCTGTTCGACAACGGACGCCGTACGCATTCGGTGCGCGGGGATTCCAAGCGGCCGCTCAAGTCGCTCTCCGACCTGCTTAAAGGGAAGCAGGGACGGTTCCGCCAGAACCTGCTCGGTAAACGCGTCGACTATTCCGGGCGCTCCGTGATCGTCGTCGGGCCCGAGTTGAAGTTGCACCAGTGCGGTCTCCCCAAGAACATGGCCCTCGAGCTGTTCAAGCCGTTCATCATTATGAAGCTTGAAGAGAAGGGGTACGTGCAAACTGTCAAATCGGCCAAGAAATTGGTGGAAAAAGAACGTCCGGAAGTGTGGGATATTCTCGAGGAAATTATCGAAGATCATCCCGTGATGCTCAACCGTGCCCCTACGCTGCACCGTCTCGGTATTCAGGCATTCTACCCGGTGCTCGTGGAAGGCAAGGCGATTCGGCTGCATCCGCTCGTCTGTGCGGCGTTCAACGCCGACTTCGACGGTGACCAGATGGCCGTGCATGTGCCGCTGTCATTCGAGGCGCAGCTTGAAGCTCAGGTGCTGATGCTTTCCACGCACAACATTCTGGTGCCGTCATCCGGTCGGCCGATCGCCGTGCCGAACCAGGATATTGTGATCGGCTGTTACTACCTGACCAAGAGCCGCAAGGACGCGAAAGGCGAAGGGATGCACTTCATGAATCCCGAAGAAGCGCTTTTTGCCTACGATGCAGGTCAGGTGACTCTGCATTCGCTTATCAATGTCCGCCTTGACGGTCAGATGATTCAGACGACCTGTGGGCGACTCAAGTTTAACGCCATCCTTCCCAAGCAGATGGCCTATTACAACGAAACGACGTCAAAAGGCAAACTCGAAGAGATCGTCAGCCGGTCCTATTGGCTGTACGGTCAGAACGAGACCGTGGCTCTGCTGGACAGGATGAAGCAGACCGGTTTCGAGTGGGCCACCAAAGCCGGCGTCACCATCTCCATCGACGACCTGCTGATTCCCGAGGAAAAGGAGAATCTCATCGAGGCGGCGCAGAAGGAAGTGGCCAAGATCCACAAACGCTACGAGCGAGGTGTGATAACCAGCGGCGAACGGTACAACCAGGTGATCGACACCTGGACCCGCACGACTGCCGAGGTCGGCGAGGTGATGTTCACCAACCTGGCGGCGCAGAACCAGGGGTTCAACCCTGTCTTCATGATGGCGGACTCGGGCGCGCGCGGCTCGAAAGAGCAGATACGCCAGTTGGCAGGCATGCGTGGCCTGATGGCCAAGCCGATGAAGAAAATGACTGGTGTGGTTGGTGAAATTATCGAAACCCCCGTTATTTCCAACTTCCGCGAAGGCCTCAGCGTACAGGAGTACTTCATTTCCACGCACGGCGCCCGCAAGGGGTTGGCCGATACGGCGCTGAAGACTGCCGATGCCGGCTACCTGACCCGTCGTCTGGTCGACGTGGCGCAGGACGTGATCGTGCGCAGTGAGGACTGCGGCACCATTCTGGGTCTTGACGTCGCCACCCTGAAAGAAGGCGAGGAAGTTATCGAGTCGCTGCGCGACCGTATTCTCGGTCGTACGGCGCTCGACGACGTGTACGATCCGATCAGCGAGAATCTGATCGTTGCATCGGGCGATGAGATCAAGGAAGCGGAATCGATAGCCATCGAAGAAGCCGGAATCGAATCGGTCCGTATCCGTTCCGTGCTCACCTGCGAGGCCAAGTACGGTGTCTGTGCCAAGTGCTACGGTCGTAACCTTGCCACGATGCGGATGGTGGATATCGGCGAGGCAGTTGGTGTGATCGCCGCACAATCGATCGGCGAGCCGGGTACCCAGCTCACGCTGCGGACCTTCCACATCGGCGGGACCGCTGCGCGCATCGCCGAGCAGTCACAGGTAGAGACCAAGTACGACGGCATCATCAAGCTCCAGGATATCCGCCTTATCGACCGTGCTGACAGTACTGCCGTGATCGTCAGCCGCGAAGGGGTCGGCGAAGCGCATATTGTCGACGATCGCGGACGAGTGCGTACCCGTCTCAAAGTCCCGTATGCCGCACATCTCCTGGTCAAAGACGGCCAGACGGTCAAGCGGGGGGACATCATTTATGAGTGGGATCCGTACACGGGTGCGATCGTCACGGAACGCGCCGGCAAGATCCGATACAAAGACCTTGTCAAGGATACCACGTTCCGTGAGGAGATCGATGACCAGACCGGTCTGATGCAGCGTAAAGTGGTCGAACATCGTGACAAGACTCTGTTCCCCACGATTGTTGTGGAGGACGACAATGGCAAGACGGTCGGCAGCTATCGCATACCGACGGAAGCGCAATTGCAGATCCATGACGGTCAAGAGGTGTATGCCGGTGACGTGCTTGTCAAAATGCCGCGCATGATTGCAAAATCGCGCGATATCACCGGCGGTCTGCCGCGCGTTGCTGAGTTGTTCGAGGCCCGCCGTCCCCATGACCCGGCCGTCATATCCGAGGTCGACGGCACCGTGGAGTTCGGCAAAATCGTCCGCGGACAACAGCAGATCATCGTCAAAGGGGAACAGGACGAAGTCAAAGAGTACCTGGTCCCACACGGCAAACACCTGATGGTTCACGACGGCGACTTTGTCCGTGCCGGTGACCGTTTGTGCGAAGGGTCGGTTGACCCTCACGACATCCTCAAGATTCTTGGCGTCTACGAGGTGCAGCGGTACCTGGTGAATGAGATTCAGGAAGTATACCGTCTGCAAGGAGTGAAGATCAACGACAAGCACATCGAAGTCATTGTCCGCCAGATGCTTCAGAAGATCATGGTGGACCGCCCGGGGGAGACCAGCTTCCTTGAAGGTGAGAAGGTTGACAAGATCAAGTTTGTCGAAGAAAACTCGCGGGTGATTGCAGAGGGTGGCGAACCGGCCACCGCCGAACCGTTGCTTCTGGGTATCACCAGAGCGTCGCTGTCCACCGAGTCATTCATCTCGGCAGCATCGTTCCAGGAGACCACCAGGGTGCTTACCGAGGCGGCCATTGCCGGCAAGGTGGATTACCTGTTGGGTCTTAAAGAGAACGTGATCATCGGTCACCTGATTCCGGCCGGCACCGGCATCGAGCGGTACCGCGAAATCAAGGTCGAGCACGATGAGTTGCCACCGGTAGAAGTAAGCGAGAAGACAACAGAGACTACCGTGGCGGACATTTTCAAAGAAAACGCTTGACAGTTACGCTCGTGCCGGTAAATTGCGAGTCTCTTTTTGAGGATTTTGGAAAGTAACGTATATCGGAGTAGATTTGCCGACTATTAACCAACTAATCCGTATTGGACGGACGCAGGTAGTTGAAAAAACGAAGACCCCGGCGCTGGGCTCGTCGCCGCAGAAACGCGGTGTCTGCACGCGCGTGTACACCTCCACGCCCAAGAAGCCGAACTCGGCTCTGCGCAAGGTCGCGCGTGTCCGTCTGACCAATCAGATGGAAGTGACCGCCTACATCCCGGGTGAAGGGCACAACCTTCAGGAACACTCCATCGTGCTGATTCGCGGCGGCCGTGTGAAAGATCTGCCGGGTGTGCGGTACCATATCATTCGCGGTACCATGGACACGTCCGGCGTGAATGATCGCAAACGGGGTCGCTCCAAATACGGCGCCAAGAGACCAAAGTCGTAAAGGGTGATGACAGATGCCTCGAAGAGGGACAATTTCGGAACGAGGGATACAGCCGGACTACAAGTACGGCGACCGGGTCATTTCGCAGTTCGTCGCCTGCCTCATGAAGCGTGGCAAGCGCTCGACCGCGGAGGGGATCATGTACTCGGCCCTCGATATGCTGGAAAAGAAATCCGGTCAAGGCGGACTGGATATGTTTCATAAGGCGATGAACAACGTCAAGCCGGTGCTGGAAGTTCGCTCGCGGCGGGTTGGCGGCGCCACCTATCAGGTGCCCGTCGAAGTCCGCCCCGACCGTCGTACCGCGCTGGCCATACGCTGGCTGATATCGTATTCGCAGGCTCGCGGCGAGAAGTCCATGGCCGAACGACTGGCTAGCGAGTTCTTCTCAGCGGCCAATAACGAAGGCGCTTCGATCAAAAAGAAGGAGGATACCCATAAGATGGCCGAGGCCAATAAGGCCTTCGCCCACTTCAAATGGTAAGATTTGCTCTCACCGGAAAGCGTTTGACGTATTCCAACGGGACACCAAATCAACTCCGAGGGTAATTTGCGCGCCAAGTTAAAATAACGAGAAGCTGTTTCACCGGCCCTTCCCACCCTGCTGATTGGAAAGCTCCGGCGGCTCACTTCTCTGGTGATGTCACAGTCGAGATAGAGGAAGATCAGTCAGGGATTTTTTATGCCCAGTAACACCGACCTGCAAAAGGTCAGAAACATCGGTATCATGGCGCACATCGACGCCGGAAAGACCACCACCACGGAGCGTATCCTGTTCTATACGGGCAAGACGCACCGCCTGGGGGAGGTACATGACGGCGCGGCGATCATGGACTGGATGGAGCAGGAAAAGGAGCGCGGCATCACGATCACGTCGGCCGCCACGACCTGCTTGTGGGACGGGCATACCATCAATATCATCGATACTCCCGGCCATGTCGATTTCACGGTCGAGGTCGAGCGTTCGCTGCGCGTCCTGGACGGCGCGGTGGCGCTGTTCTGTGCGGTCGGCGGGGTCGAGCCGCAGTCCGAGACGGTGTGGCGCCAGGCCGACAAGTACAACGTCCCGCGCGTCGCTTACATCAACAAGATGGATCGCGTCGGAGCCAATTTTGCCAACACGCTCAAGGAAATGAATGAGCGGCTGTCAGGCAATTGCGTGCCGATTGCCATTCCGGCCGGCGAAGGGGAGATGTTCAGCGGCGTTGTCGATTTGGTCACCATGAAATTCCGCGTCTACCATGAAGAATCGCAGGGGATGCAGTACGAGGACCTGGAAGTCCCGCACGACCTGCAGAGCATAACGCACGAGTACCGCGAGAAGATGCTTGAAGCGGTGGCTGATTTCGACGACCATCTGCTCGAGCAGTTCCTGCACGACCAGCCGATCGATCCGTCGCAGGTGATCTCCGCGGTTCGTAAGGCGACCATTGCATCGAAAATGGTGCCGGTGATTTGTGGGTCATCATTCAAGAATAAGGGTGTCCAGAAGCTGCTCGACACCATCGTCGAATTCCTGCCGTCACCACTCGACAAGCCGCCGGTCAAGGGACATTCGGTCGACAACTCCGAGAAGATCATCGAGCGGAAAGTAAGCATCGAAGAGCCGGCCTCGGCGCTGGCATTCAAGATCATGACGGACCCGTATGTTGGCCGTCTTACGTATTTGCGTGTGTATTCCGGCACCATTAAGGCCGGCTCCTATCTGTATAACCCAATCAGCGGGATCAAGGAGCGGGTCGCTCGTCTGCTTCGCATGCATTCCAACAAGCGTGAAGATATTCAAGAGGCCTACGCAGGTGACATTATCGCCGCTATCGGTTTGCGCAAGACCACTACCGGCGATACGCTGTGCGATCTGAAGCACCCGATCATTCTCGAGCGGATGTCGTTCCCGGAGCCGGTGGTCATGGTCTCCATCGAGCCCAAGACGAAGGCGGACCAGGACAAGCTGACCGATGCGCTTCTGAAGCTCTCTGAGGAAGACCCCACCTTTCAGGTGCGCCAGGACGAAGAAACCGGGCAGACGATCATCAGCGGCATGGGGGAACTGCATCTTGAGATACTGGTGGATCGTCTGATGCGCGAGTTCGGTGTTGGCGCCTCCGTTGGTCGTCCGTCAGTCGCCTACAAAGAGACCATCACGCGTGACGTGGAATGCGAGGGGAAATTTGTCCGACAGAGCGGTGGCCGCGGCCAGTACGGGCATGTGGTCATGCGCATGCGCCCAACTGCGGATGGCGCCGAGTTCCATTTCGAAAACAAGATCGTTGGCGGCGTCGTGCCGCGTGAGTATATTGCGGCGATTGAGAAGGGCATCAAGGAGGCCATGACCAACGGCGTCCTGGCCGGCTATCCGGTGACCGGCGTGCATTGCCAGGTAATCGATGGCTCGTATCACGAAGTGGATTCGAGCGAGTTGGCGTTTAAGGTGGCCGGGTCCATGGCGTTTCAGGATGGCGCCAAGAAGGCGGGACCGATTATTCTCGAGCCCATCATGGATGTGGAAGTGGTGGTACCGGAGGCGTACATGGGCTCGGTGGTGGGCGATCTCAATTCCCGTCGGGGCAAGATCAACGGTATGGTGCCTCGGAACGATGTTCAGGTGATCGCCGTGGCGGTCCCGTTGTCGGAAATGTTCGGCTATGCCAACACGCTGCGGAACATTTCGCAGGGACGCGCGGTGTTTACGATGCAATTCTCGCGGTACGCTCCGGTCCCGACCGAAGTATCGAAGAAGATGTTGGAAAACGTTGCATAAGTGAGATAACGAGAGAGAGATCCGGCGATGGCAAAAGAGAAGTTCATACGGAAGAAGCCGCATGTGAATGTGGGGACGATAGGTCACGTGGATCATGGGAAGACGACGTTGACGGCGGCGATCACGATGGTGATGAACAAGTTGACGGGGAGTGCGATCCGGACGTTTGATTCGATAGATAATGCGCCGGAGGAGCGGGAGCGTGGGATCACGATAGCGACGGCGCACGTGGAGTACGAGTCGGGGAAGCGACATTATGCGCATGTGGACTGTCCGGGTCACGCTGATTACGTGAAGAACATGATCACGGGGGCGGCGCAGATGGACGGAGCGATCCTGGTGGTGAGTGCGGCGGATGGCCCGATGCCGCAGACGCGGGAGCACATTTTGCTGGCTCGTCAGGTGGGGGTGCCGTACATCATCGTGTTTTTGAACAAGGTGGACATGGTGGATGACCCGGAGTTGCTGGATCTGGTGGAGCTTGAGGTGAGGGATTTGTTGACGACGTACCAGTTCCCCGGGGATGATATACCGATCATACGTGGGTCGGCGTTGCAGGCGATGGTGGCGGGAGCGACGGGGACGTTCAATCCGCAGGATGCGGTGTTCAAGCCGATTTTGGATTTGGTGGAGGCGTGCGACACGTACATCCCGGAGCCGAAGCGAGAGATAGACAAGCCGTTTTTGATGCCGGTGGAGGATGTATTTTCGATCACGGGTCGTGGGACGGTGGGGACGGGTCGTGTGGAGCGTGGGGTGATCAAGCAGGGACAGGAGGTGGAGGTAGTGGGGATACGGGAGACGCGGAAGACGGTGGTGACGGGGGTGGAGATGTTCCGGAAGTTGTTGGATGAGGCGCAGGCGGGTGATAATGTGGGGTTGTTGCTGCGTGGGGTGGACAAGGATGATCTGGAGCGAGGGATGGTGTTGGCGGCGCCGGGGAGTATCACGCCGCACAAGAAGTTTAAGGCGGAGGTGTACGTGTTGACGAAAGAGGAGGGGGGTCGTCACACGCCGTTTTTCAACGGGTACCGGCCGCAGTTTTATTTTCGGACGACGGATGTGACGGGGGTGGTGCAGTTGCCGTCGGGGGTGGAGATGACGATGCCTGGGGACAATGTGACGATGGAGATCGAGTTGATCACGCCGATAGCGATGGAGAAGGAGCTGCGGTTCGCCATCCGTGAGGGTGGGCGGACCATCGGCGCCGGCGTCATCCACGAGATCCTGGAATAAGGCGGCGAAGGACAATTATGCAGATGCAGAAAATCAGAATTCGCCTCAAAGCGTACGACCACTATTCGCTCGACCGGTCGACCAAAGAAATCGCGCGGACGGTGCTTCGTACCGGCGCCAAGATTGTCGGACCGGTGCCGCTTCCGACCAAGCGCACCGTCTATACCGTGCTACGCTCGCCGCACGTCGACAAGAAGTCGCGCGAGCAATTTGAAACGCGTGTACACAAACGACTGATAGACATATACGAATCGACGCCGCAGACCGTGGACGCGCTCATGAAGCTCGATCTGCCGGCCGGTGTCGATGTGGAGATCAAGACCTGACGGGTTGGCGTATGAAAGAGATACTGGGAAAGAAGATCGGTATGACCCGTCTGTTCAAGGAAACGGGTGAGTCCATTCCGGTGACGGTCATCGAGGCCGGGCCGTGTCCGGTCGTGGCTAAACTGGCCGCCGATAAGCACGGGCGTACTGGTTACCAGGTCGGATTCGGTGCTCGCCGGGCCAAACTGGTCAACAAACCGCTGACCGGACATTTCGCCAAAGCGAACGTGACACCCACACAGTTCCTTCGCAAGATCCGCTTCGATGAGAGCGACCTGCCGATTGGTACCGTGCTGAAAGCGGACATGTTCAAAGAAGGTGAAGTAGTCGATGTCACCGGCATTTCGCGCGGACTTGGCTTTCAGGGCACGATGAAACTGCACCATTTCGGCGGCGGCCCCAAGACGCACGGCCAGTCCGATCGGTGGCGCGCGCCGGGTTCGGTAGGCTCTTCGTCGTACCCCTCGAGAGTATTCAAAGGGATGAAGATGGCCGGCAAGATGGGCAAGAATCAAGTGACGGTGTTGAATCTCAGCGTGGTGAAGATCATTCCGGATCAGAATCTGATTTTGGTGGACGGCCCGGTGCCGGGCCATCGGGGAACGCTGGTCAAGGTGCGGCTCTCGAACCGCAAGTAGCAGTGAGCACGAGCGATGAATGTGAAAGTATACAACCAGGAAGGCGTGGAGGTCGGCTCGGTCGAGCTCAAACCGGAACTGTTCGGTGTTGAGCCCAACGAGGCCGTGGTCCACCAGTACGTGGTCACTTATCTGGCCAATCAGCGTCAGGGGACACATCAGACCAAGACCCGCAAAGAGGTCCGTGGTGGCGGCAAGAAGCCGTTCAAGCAAAAAGGGACCGGTCAGGCCCGTATGGGGACCACCCGCTCTCCGCTGAGACGCGGCGGCGGGACCATCTTTGGTCCGCATCCCCGGGATTATTCCGCCAAGGTGCCGCGCCAGATGAAGCGCCTGGCTCTTCAGTCGGTCTTTTCGGACAAGGCACGCAAAGAGTGCATCAAGGTGCTCGACAAGATCGAAATGTCCGAAGCCAAGACTAAGGCAGTTGTGGGCATGCTGACCAAACTGGCCGTCGCGGGCAAGAAGTGCCTCATTCTCGATGAAGGCAAAAACGAGACGGTGCAGTTGTCCTGCCGTAATCTGTCGAAGGTCACGTATCAGCGGGCTTCGCTCGCCAACGGATACGAAGTGTTGAATGCGGATTATGTGATATTCACGAAGGCCGGACTGGCCAAGGCTGAGGAGGTGTTCGCATGAGTTTCGACCCGCGCTCAGTGATTCGAACGCATATCACAACCGAACGTACGACCGCCCTTCGCGCCAGGAATCGCGAGTACGTGTTCGAGGTTGACAAACGTGCGACCAAGTTCACGATCAAGCTGGCGGTGGAAAAGGCATTCAACGTCAAGGTGGAAACGGTCCGCACGATGACCATGCCCGGCAAGGTGAAACGGTTGGGTCGGTTCGAGGGAAAAACGTCGACCTGGAAGAAGGCTGTCGTTCGCCTCAAAAAGGACCAGGCGATCACGATGTTCGAGAACGTGTAGGTGGTGCAGTAATAATGGGTATCAAACGATTTCGTCCGGTCACGCCGTCGATGCGGTTCCGCACGGTGGCCTCGTTCGAGGAGATAACATCCGCCGTGCCGGAAGCCTCGCTTCTGGAGCCGCTGCGGAAATCCGGCGGCCGAAACAACAAAGGACGCGTGACGGCGTACTGCCGCGGCGGCGGCCACAAGCGGCACTACCGCGTGGTGGATTTCAAACGCGACAAGCGCGAGATCCCGGCCCGCGTGGCCTCGGTCGAATACGATCCGAATCGCTCGGCCCGCATCGCCCTTCTGCACTATGCCGATGGCGAAAAGCGATATATTGTCGCGCCGATGGACTTGAAAGTCGGCGACACGATCATGGCAGGAGACAGTGCGGAGATAAAAGTCGGCAATGCCATGCCGCTGGCCCGCATGCCGCTTGGCACCAACGCGTACAATGTCGAAATGCGCCCCGGTAAAGGAGGCCAGTTCGCACGTTCCGCGGGCTCGTTTGTCCAGGTGGTGGCGCGCGAAGCCGGTAAGGTGATTCTCAAGATGCCCTCGGGAGAGATGAGATATGTCCCGGCTATTTGCTACGGCACGATTGGACAGGTATCCAATCCGGATCACAAGAACCTGACGTGGGGGAAGGCGGGCGCGTCGCGCTGGCGTGGTGTCCGGCCCTCTGTCCGCGGCGTGGCCATGAACCCGATCGACCATCCGATGGGCGGCGGCGAAGGGCGTAGTTCGGGAGGCCGACACCCCTGCACACCGTGGGGAAAGAAGACTAAAGGCCTCAAGACACGCAGCAAGCGGAAATCGCTGAAGCACCTGGTGGAAGATCGCAGGAAGAAGAAAGTCTGAGCACGGAGATAGGCTATGCCCCGCTCTTTGAAAAAAGGTCCGTTCATTGACCCCACGCTGCTGAAAAAAGTCGAAGACGCTAATCGCAGCGGCGACAAGAAGGTCATCAAGACCTGGTCGCGTCGCTCGACGATCAGTCCCGAATTCGTGGGGAACACCTTTGCCGTGCACAACGGCAACAAATTCATCCCCATCTACGTGACCGAGAACATGGTCGGGCACAAGCTGGGCGAGTTTGCGCCGACCCGCACGTTCCGCGGCCACAGCGGCAAACTGGTCGAACGCACGTCAACTGTCAAGGGTCAGCCACAGGGGTAAGATATGGCCGTAACGACTACAGCCCGACTGCGCTATGTCAGCATCCCGCCGCGCAAAATGCGCGTGGTGGCCCAGTTGGTTCAGGGGATGCCGATACAGAAGGCGCTCGATGCGCTCAATTTTATGCCGCGCGTGGCGGCTCATCATGTCGCGAAGACGCTCAAGTCGGCCGCTGCTAACGCGCTGTCGCTCGAGGGGACGGCGCATCTGAAGCCGGAAGACCTGATGGTCAAGAGCATCTATGTCGACGACGCCCCGATGGCCAAGCGAATCCGGTTTCAGTCGATGGGTCGTGTGTTCCGGTATCGTAAGCGCTACTGCCATCTGACGGTGATCCTGGCCGAGCGGCCGCATCCAAAACCCGCTCTCGCTGCCGGTGACAAGACCAAAGCGGTTGCGAAGGCCGGTGAAGGGGTCGCAGGCGCCAAGGCCGAAAAGACATCGAGTGCCAAGCCGGCCAAGAAGAAAGTTGCCGCCAAAGCGAAGACACCGGCGAAGAAGACAGTGAAGAAAACCGCGAAAAAATGAGTTTGGTGAATAGAGAGCGTTAGGGAGTAAACTTGGGACAGAAAACCAATCCAATCGGTTTGCGACTGGGAATCATCAAGCAGTGGAATAGTCGCTGGTATGCCCCCGACCGCCAGTTTGCCGACCTCGTCCACGAGGATATGCAGATCAAGCGGTACATCAATCGGCGACTGGATAATGCCGGTATTGCCAATGTGGTGATCGCCCGCGCGCCGAAGAAAGTTACCGTGGACATCATGACCGCGCGTCCCGGCATCGTCATTGGCCGTCGTGGCGCAGAGGTGGACAAACTGCGCGAAGAGCTCCAGTTGCTCACCAAGAAAGACATCATGCTGAACATCGTGGAGGTTCGCAAGCCGGAGTTGGATGCCAAGCTGGTGGCGGACTCGGTTGCCCGGCAACTTGAGGGACGCGTATCGTTCCGCCGCGCCATGAAAAAGAGCTTGCAGGCGACCATGAAGATGGGCGCTCAGGGAATAAAGATTCAGTGCGGCGGGCGCCTCGGTGGCGCCGAAATCGCTCGCACGGAAAAGTACAAGGAAGGGCGCGTGCCGCTGCATACGCTCCGGGCCGATATCGATTACGGCACCTCCACGGCCGTCACCACGTATGGTTGCATCGGCGTGAAAGTATGGATTTGTCGTGGCGAGGTTCTGGATGCGGCGGCCGTTTTCCGTCAGGAAGAAGCCAAAGCCGAAGCCGAATCGCCAATGGCGCCTATGGCGCGTCCTCGGCGTGATCACGGTGGTCCCGATCGCGGCGACCGAGGCGGTCGGAAACGCCCGCGTGGTCGCGTCCGGCGAGGCGGTGGTCCTGGTCCGGGTGACGATCGATTTGCACCGCACGGCCGGCGTCCGGAAAGCGGCGCTCCTCGCAGCGACAACGCCGGTGGCGATCAATCGCGCAATGCCGGCCACGGCACGGATGAAAAGCGGTAGCGACAGCGGCGACAAGGCGGAGAAGTAAAGACTATGTTAATGCCGAAGAGGACAAAGTATCGCAAGGCGCAGCGCGGCCGGATGACCGGCAAGGCCACCACCGGCGCGGCTGTCAGCTTTGGCGAATACGGTTTGAAAGCGCTGGAACCGTGTTGGCTGACCAACCGCCAGATCGAAGCGGCCCGCGTGGCCCTGACCCGTCACCTCAAGCGGGGCGGCAAGATCTGGATCCGCATTTTCCCTGACAAGCCCGTGACTAAAAAACCAGCCGAGACCCGCATGGGGAAGGGCAAAGGGGCACCGGAATATTGGGTGGCGGTAGTCAAGCCGGGACGGATGCTGTTTGAGATCGAGGGTGTCGACGAAAAGCTGGCGCGTGAGGCGCTGCGGCTGGCCGCCAACAAGCTCCCGCTGAAAACCAGATTTGTCGGCCGCCATGAGACGGAGGGTGCATAATCATGAGACTGCACGAGCTGCGTGAACTGACACGCCAGGAGCTGCTGCAGAAACATCGCGATCTGCAGGAGGAACTGTTCAACCTGCGCATGCGCAAATCGACCAAGGCGCTCGAAAACCCCCTCCGGCTCCGCCATGTTGGGCGCGATATCGCCAGAGTGTTGACCGTGCTGCATGAAGACCAGCTCGGTATCAGGAAACTGGCCGAGAGCAAGACCACCATTCTGGGCGGCGCCACGTCCAAGAAGAGCACGAACGAGCAGGAGCGGCAGCAATGACTGAGACGACCAACCGTACCACCCGTCGAAAAATCCGCGTGGGCTTTGTCATTTCGGACAAGATGCATAAGAGCATCATCGTTCGGGTCGACCGGACCATGAAACACGCGCTGTATCAGAAGACGGTGCGGACGTTTTCCAAGTTGTACGCGCACGACGAGAACAACGAAGCGAGGATCGGCGACTTGGTGCGCGTGATGGAAACGCGGCCGATCTCCAAGACCAAGCACTGGCGTTTGCTTGAGATCGTGGAAAAGGCGAAGTAAACGACCCCGAGGCGGGCGGTCAAACGAAGGTGTTCGGCTATGATTCAGGAATATACAGTCTTGTCGGTTGCTGACAACTCGGGAGCAAAGCGGGCGATGTGCTTCCGCATTCTGGGCAGCCGGAAACGAACCGCCTCGATCGGCGACATTATCGTCGTGGCGGTCAAGGAAGCGATCCCCGGCGGCACCGTCAAGAAGTCCGAGGTGTGCCGTGCGGTCGTGGTCCGCACCCGTGGCCAGCTCCGGCGCAAGGACGGCTCGCTGATCCGATTCAGCGACAACGCGGCGGTCATTATCAATGAGCAGAACGAACCCCGGGGCACCCGCATTTTCGGCCCGGTAGCCCGCGAGTTGCGCGAGAAACAGTTCATGAAGATCGTGTCGCTCGCGCCCGAGGTGCTCTAAGGGAGGATGGAAGATATGCATATACGCAAGAACGATACCGTGTACGTCCTGACCGGACAGGACAAAGGCAAGACCGGTCGCGTGCTGTTCGTGAATGCCGACAAGGGAACATTGCTCGTGGAAGGGATCAGCCGTCGCAAGCGGCACCAGCGCCCCACCCAGCGAAATCCCAAGGGCGGCATCATTACGAAGGAAACGCCCATTCACATCAGCAATGTGGCGCTGTACAGCCCGTCGCTTGGTGGCCCGACCAAGGTCAGCACCAAGGTGATCGACGAAGGGGGCAAGAAGCAGCGGGTGCGAATTTGCCGCAAGACAGGTGAGCAGTTATAAGAGGCGGCGGCTATGACAAGATTACAGGAAAAATATATCAAGGAAGTGCAGCCCAAGCTGATGAAGGAGAACAAGTACTCCTCCTCGATGCAGGTGCCGCGCATGACCAAAATCACCGTCAATGTCGGCGTCGGTGAAGCGACTCAAAACGCGAAGACGCTCGAAGCGGCTGTTTCGGATCTGACGGCGATCACGGGCCAGAAACCGCTGGTGACCAAGGCGCGCAAGAGCATTTCCAATTTCAAGCTGCGCAAGGGCGTGGCGATCGGCTGCATGGTCACGCTGCGACGCGAGCACATGTACGAGTTCTTTGATCGGCTGGTCAATATCGCCATGCCGCGTATCCGTGACTTTCGCGGCGTCAGCCCTAAGTCGTTCGACGGGCGCGGCAATTACAACCTGGGACTGAAAGAACAATTGATCTTTCCGGAGATCGACTACGATAAGATCGATAAGATCCGGGGCATGACCATCTGCATTACCACGACCGCCAGGACGGACGACGAAGCCCGTCAATTGCTGGCCGAGATGGGGATGCCGTTCCGGAAACAGTAGGAGTCGCATGGCCAAGAAGTGCCTGATTGAAAAACAGAGACGGAAACCGAAGTTCGCCGTCCGCGCCTATCACCGCTGCCGTCGCTGCGGTCGGCCGCACGCCTATCTTCGCCGGTTCGGTCTGTGCCGAATCTGCTTCCGTGATATGGCCCTGTCCGGCAATTTGCCGGGCGTCGTCAAGGCCAGCTGGTAACCGTTGCTGAGAGTTGTTGGGAGTATGCTGTTATGAGTATGACCGACCCGGTCGCTGACCTGTTGACCCGGATACGAAACGGCTCCAAGGCCAAGAAACCGGCCGTGGATGTGCCCGCATCGAAACTGAAAGCGGAGATCGTCCGTATCCTCAAGGACACCCATTTCGTGCGGGATTTTATCTCGCTGCCGGATAGCAAGCAGGGGATTCTCCGTGTGTATCTCCGTTACAGCCGTGGCGACGTTCCCGTCATCAAGGGTATCCAGCGAGTCTCCAGCCCCGGCCTTCGCCGGTATCTTGGCGTCGATGATATCAAGCGATCGACCCGGTTCTCGCAGGGAATTACCATCATCTCGACCTCAGCCGGCGTGATGACCAATATTGAGGCTGCACGGCGCGGCGTGGGCGGCGAAGTGCTGGTGCGGTGCTGGTAGAGGAAGGATAGTACTATGTCGCGAATTGGCAAATTGCCGGTCGTCATCCCCGAGAAGACCAAGGTCGAGTTGGCCGGATCATCTATTACCGTCACCGGCCCCAAGGGTTCGCTGTCCCGCGCCATCCACCCGCAGATATCGGCGTCGGTAACTGGTCAGGAAGTGTCTGTTACGCGATCGAGCGACCTCAAGAAATATCGGGCGCTTCACGGCCTGACGCGCGCCCTCATTCAGAATATGGTCAAGGGTGTGACCGAGGGTTACTCCAAGGAGCTGCAGATCGTCGGTGTCGGCTACCGTGCGGAGCTCAAAGGGAAAGCCGTCATTCTGTACCTGGGATATTCGCACCCGATAGTCTTTCGGCCGCCGGCCGGGGTTACCGTGACAGTTGAACCGAAGGAGAGCAAGATCCGCATTGAGGGGATCGACAAGGAGATGGTCGGGCAGACAGCGGCCAAGCTTCGCTCATTCCGTCCACCAGAGCCGTACAAGGGCAAAGGGATCCGGTACGTGGGCGAACAGGTACGTCAAAAGGCCGGCAAGACCGCAGGATAACGACAGCAAAGCGATTGGTGAGTTGATATGGCTGACAAAGGTATTCAGAAAGACGAGAAAGCGGAACGCCGTCGTCGACGGGTTCGCGCCCACGTTCTGGGCACCGCGGAACGTCCGCGGCTGAGCGTTTCCAAGTCGCTCAAGAACGTGTTCGTTCAAATCGTGGACGATGAGAACAAGGTCACGTTGATAGGGCTGGCGTCCAATTCGGCCACCATCGCCAAGGAGCTGGCGAAGCTGAACAAGACCGACCAGGCCAAGCACGTTGGCAAAAAGGTCGCCGAGCTGGCCAAGTCGAAGGGGATCGAAGCGGTCGTGTTCGATCGCAACCGATTCCGGTTCCACGGGCGGATCAAAGCGCTCGCCGATGGCGCGCGCGAGGGCGGCCTGAAATTCTAACGGATGATTTGTGATATGGCTATACAAGAGGTGACGCTTGGCGAAGTTTGAAATGGACAACCTCGAACTCGAGGAAAAAGTGATCAGCGTCAATCGTGTGGCGAAGGTCGTCAAGGGTGGTCGCCGTTTCGGCTTCACGGCCCTGGTGGCGGTGGGCGATCGCAACGGCAAGGTTGGGATCGGGCTCGGCAAGGCCTCCGAGGTTTCTGAAGCGATCCGCAAGGGGACCGACGCCGCCCGCCGCGCTATGACCAAAGTGAACTTGGTCAGCGGTACCATTCCGCATCGTATCGACGGCGTGTTCGGCGCGACCACGGTTGTGATGCGCCCCGCGTCTCCCGGAACCGGCGTGATCGCCGGCGGCGCCGCGCGTGCGATTCTGGAATCAGCTGGCATTCAGGATATCCTGGCCAAAGTGCTCGGCAGCCGCAACCCCAACAACGTGGTCAAGGCGACGATGAACGGCCTGAAGAGTCTGCGGACGCGCGACCAGGAGCAGGCGTTCCGCGAACAGGCGTAGGCGTCCGATCACGGCGAGGAAATGTCATCATGGCCAGATTGAAAGTTACACAGATTCGCAGCATCATCGAGCGCAAAGAACCGCAGAAGCGGACTATCAAGGCGCTCGGTCTGGGTCGTCCTCACAGCACCGCGGTGCACAACGACACGCCCCAGATCCGCGGGATGATCAATGCCGTCCGACACCTTGTGAAGGTGGAAGAGGTGGAATAAAGGAGCAGCGTCTCAATGGATCTACATTCACTGAAACCACCCAAAGGGGCGAAGAAGGCTCGCAAGCGCGTGGGACGCGGTCCCGGCTCCGGCATGGGCGAAACCTCGGGCCGCGGTCACAAGGGGTCCAAGGCTCGCAGCGGCGCCCATATGAAGGCCGGGTTCGAGGGCGGGCAGATGCCGTTGCATCGGCGTCTTCCCAAGCGCGGTTTTACGAATATCTTCAAGACGGAATTCCAGGTGGTCAACGTGGCCGACCTGTCCCGCTGCGATGTGGGCGAAGTAACGGTCGACACGCTGAAATCCGTGGGCCTCATCAAGAGCACCTGTATCCCAGTAAAAATTCTCGGCAACGGTACTGTTGATAAAGCGCTTGTGGTGAAAGCGGCCGCCTTCTCCAAGTCGGCCGTCGAGAAGATTACCGCCGCGGGCGGCAAGACCGAGGTGATTTAGTGTTAGAAACCTTCAATTCGATCTTTAAGGTTGAAGAGCTGCGGCGAAGGATTTTCTACACCTTCGCCCTGCTTGTTGTGTACCGTATTGGCGGTCACATCCCGACCCCCGGGGTCGATGGCTCCGTGCTGGCGGCGGCGCTATCGCAGCAGTCGATCTTCGGCTTGCTCGATCTTTTCGCAGGCGGCGCCTTTGCCAAGGCCACCATCTTTGCCATGGGCATCATGCCGTACATCTCGGCGTCGATCATGCTTCAGTTGCTCGGGGCGGTAGTGCCGTTCCTGCAGCGGCTCCAGCGCGAAGGCGAGGAAGGACGCCGTAAAATCACCCAGTACACTCGCTATCTGACAGTGCTGATTGCAGCATTGCAGGCCTGGGGCACGGCCGGATTCATTACGACCATCAATTACAACGGCATCAATGCCGTTCACATGGCGACGGCGTCCTTCATTCCACTGACGATCCTCACCTTCACCTGCGGTACCATCTTCATCATGTGGCTGGGTGAGCAGATCACGGAGCGCGGTATCGGCAACGGTATTTCGCTCATCATTTTCATCGGCATTATCGCCCGGTTCCCCGAAGCGATTGTCGATGAAGTGTTGTTTGTCTGGAACGGCACCCGGCCGTTCTACCTGGAGATAATCATGGTGGCCGCGATGGTGTTTGTCGTCACGGCCGTCATTATGATAACCCGCGCGCAGCGCCGCGTGCCGGTGCAGTACCCGCGCAAGGTGATCGGCCGCAAGGTATTCGGCGGCGCCACCACGCACCTGCCGCTATCGGTCAACTCCGCCGGCGTCATCCCGATCATTTTCGCGCAGTCGATCATGTTCCTGCCGTCGACCTTCGCCCAATTGTTTCCAAACACCGACTGGGTACAGAACCTGGTCTCGGTCTGGCTTGCCCCGGGAGGGTGGTGGTATTCACTCATCTATGCGCTGATAATCATTTTCTTCGCGTATTTCTATACGGCGATTGTCTACAATCCGGTGGAAATCGCGGACAACATGCGCAAGAACGGCGGTTACATTCCCGGCATACGGCCAGGTAAGAATACGTCCGACTACATAGAGAAGATACTCACGCGCATCACACTCCCGGGCGCCGTGTTTTTTGCGGCGATTGCCGTGCTGCCGTGGTTGTTGATCGGACAGTTCAATGTCAACTTCTTCTTCGGCGGCACCGGCCTTCTGATCGTGGTCGGTGTGGCGCTCGATACCCTGCAGCAGATCGAGTCGCACTTGCTGATGCGGCATTACGATGGGTTCCTCAAGAAGGGGCGCATTCGTGGGAGGTCGATGTAAGTATGAATCTCGTCTTCCTTGGTCCTCCCGGTTCCGGCAAAGGTACCCAGGCGGCCCGCCTCTCGGCGGCCAGACACGTGGTGCATTTGTCGACCGGGGACGTGCTCCGCGAAGCGGTCAGGAAGGGAACTCCTCTTGGCAAAAAGGCGGAAGCATACATGACCAGGGGGGAACTGGTGCCGGATGCGCTGATAATCGGTTTGATCGAGGACAAGATATCCGCGGGAGAACTTCGGAACGGGTTCATCCTTGATGGTTTCCCGCGAACAATTCCGCAAGCCGAGAGTCTCAAAGAGATGCTGGCGCGGCACAATATGAATCTTGACCGTGCCATTCTGTTCAGCGTTCCCGAAGAGGAACTGGTGAAGCGCCTTTCCGGTCGCTGGCATTGCCCGAAATGCAACGCCGGATACAACTACCCGCTGGCACTTCCCAAAGTGGCCGGACAGTGTGACAAGGACAAAGAACCTCTTCAGCGACGCCCCGATGACGAAGAAGCGGTCGTCAGAAACCGTCTCGTTGTGTACCGGACACAGACCCGGCCAATCGAGGATTTTTATCGCCGGGAATCGGTGTTGACTGAGATACAAGGCAACCAATTGCCGGATAGTGTCTTTGCGGCGTTACTTAAAGTGACGGATAACGTAGGAGCCTTGTGATCGTCTTGAAATCACCGGAGGAAATCGAGATCATGCGGCGGGCCGGCCGACTGGTGGCTATGACCCTCGATATGGTCGAACAGGAGATCGAACCGGGCTTGACCACAGAACAGCTTGATCTCCTGGTTGAGGATTTCATTCGGTCTCATGGGGCTATCCCGGCATTCAAGAATTACCAGGGATATCCCGCTTCGGCGTGCGTCTCCATCGACGACGAAGTGGTGCACGGGATACCTGGCAAACGGGCGCTCCGCGAAGGCGAGATCGTTTCGGTGGATATCGGTACGATCGTAGACAAGTACTACGGTGACTCCGCCCGAACTTTCCCTATCGGTGAGGTGAGCCCCGAGAAGAAGCGGCTTATGGAGTACACTCGGAAAGCGCTGATGGCGGGTATTGACAAGGCTCGCAAAGGCAATAGATTAGGTCAGGTTTCCGCAGCTGTTCAACTGGTTGCGGAGAGTCAGGGGTATGGAGTGGTCCGACAGTTGGTCGGACACGGCATCGGCCGGAAAATGCACGAGGAACCCCAGGTTCCCAATTTCGGTTCTCCTTCGGAAGGGCCGACCCTGCAAAGCGGCATGGTCCTCGCCATCGAGCCTATGATCAACATGGGCACGTATGATGTCAAGACGATGCCTGACGGCTGGACAGTGGTGACGGCAGACGGGATGCCGTCGGCTCATTTCGAGCACACGGTCGCAATTACCGACAACGGCCCGGATATCCTGACCCTGGCATAGCGAGGAGTATGGCGAAAGAAGAGACCATTACTGTTGAAGGCAAGGTGATTGAACCGCTGCCCAACGCGATGTTTCGCGTTGAGTTGGATAATGGTCATGTCGTGCTCGCGCATATATCGGGAAAAATGAGAATGCATTTTATCAAGATCCTGCCGGGCGACAAGGTGACACTGGAATTGTCGCCCTACGATCTCAGTCGCGGTCGGATCACGTATCGATACAAGTGAGCGGAAAAGGACTGGTGCGGATATGAAAGTTCGTTCGGCTATCAAGAAGCGTTGCGAGCACTGCAAGGTGATCAGGCGGCGCGGCGTGCTGCGGGTCATCTGTTTCAAGAACCCCAGCCACAAGCAGCGTCAGGGTTGAGAAAACGTTAGTGTGAATAGAGAAGAGGTGTTACTTGGCCCGTATCGCTGGAGTTGATCTCCCCAAGGACAAGCGTATCGAGGTAGGTCTGACCTATATCTTCGGGATCGGTCACCGGACTGCCCAGGAGATTCTGCAAAAGACGGGTGTGAATCCCGATGTGCGCGTCGCCAAGCTTTCGGACGACGATGTCACTAAACTTCGCCGGGTCATCGAAAACGACTACTCGGTGGAGGGGGCTCTGCGCGGCGAGATAAACATGAATATCAAACGGCTTATCGATATCGGCAGCTATCGCGGCCTGCGGCATCGCCGGGGACTTCCAGTCCGCGGCCAGCGCACGAAGACCAACGCGCGTACGCGCAAGGGCCCGCGCAAATCCGTAGGCGGCCTGAAAAAGAAGCCGGCCGGCAAAGTCTAAGAATCGATTACGTATAGAGGTTACTTGTGGCGGAACCAAAAAAGAAACGCATCAAGAAGAAAACGCGGCCAACCGACTCCAACGGAGTTGTCTTCGTCAAGGCGACATTCAACAACACGTTGGTGACGATCACCGATTCGTCGGGGCGTACCGTCTCGTGGGGCAGTGCCGGCAAAGTCGGGTTCAAAGGATCCAAGAAGTCCACGCCGTTCGCGGCGCAGATGGCTGCGGCTTCTGCCGCCAAAGAGGCGCTCGATATGGGGGTGCGTCGCGTCGAAGTCTGGGTCAAGGGTCCGGGCGGCGGTCGCGAGGCGGCTATTCGGTCGCTGTCGGCGGCCGGCCTCGAGGTCACGCTCATCAAGGATGTCACGCCGATTCCACACAACGGGTGCCGTCCCCCCAAGCGTCGCCGCGTGTGAGTGAATGTAGTGTTGAGTTGTAATAGGAGAGTCGATGGCTCGTTATCGTGACGCCAATTGTAAGCTGTGCCGTCGGGAAGGCGAGAAGCTCTTTTTGAAGGGCGCCCGCTGTTTTACCGACAAGTGCGCGATCGAGCGGCGGCAGTATGTCCCCGGGCAGCATGGCCAGACGCTTCGCCGGAAGGTATCGGCGTACGGCCTGCAGTTAAGGGAGAAACAGAAAATCCGCCGCACCTATGGCGTGCTGGAAACACAGTTTCACAATTACTTTGAGAAGGGTGAAGCCAAAACCGGTATTACCGGTGAGAATCTGATCCGGTTTCTGGAATGTCGTTTGGACAACCTGGTGTATCGCCTCGGCTTTGCGCCATCGCGCAAGGCGGCCCGCCAACTGGTCCGCCATCGCCACATACTGGTCGATGGCCAGACCGTGGACATTCCCTCGTACCAAGTGAAACCTAACCAGCGCATCCGGGTCCGCGACAAATCCAAGGGTCTGGATATAGTCCACGCCGCGCTCAAGATGGGACGCGGTGAGGAGATTCCGTGGTTGCGCCTAAATAAAGCAGCGCTCGAAGGTGAGCTCCTGGCGGTTCCGCAACGGTCTGAAATTCCGTTGACCGCAAACGAACAGCTGGTCGTCGAGTTGTACTCCAAGTAATGTTGCCGTCTGGGAGGTTAAGACCAAGATGAAATGGAAGCCATTAACAATGCCCAAGGAGGTCGTGTGCGACCAGTCCTCGGCAACGGAAAACTACTCGCGCTTTACCATCGAGCCGCTTGAACGCGGCTACGGGGTGACGCTCGGCAATTGTCTGCGCCGTGTCCTGCTGTCGTCGATTCAGGGCGCCGCGGTCGTGTCGATCCGCGTCAAGAGCGCGTTACACGAATTCGCCACCATCCCGGGCGTGTTCGAGGATGTCACCAATATCGTCCTCAACGTCAAAGGGATCATCGTGCGTCAGCACGGCGATGAGATGGTCACGCTTCACCTGAAATCGAATCAGAAAGGAAAGCTGACCGCCGGCATGTTCGAGGGAACGCCGGATATCGAGATCCTCAATCCCGAGCAGCCGATCTGCGAGCTGACGGACAACGTGGAATTTGAAATGGAGATCGATATCGACTCCGGCCGCGGCTACAGCATCGCCGACACGAACAAGCGCCCCGATGCCCCGGTTGGGACGATCTTCGTGGACTCGCTGTTTTCGCCGGTGACCAAGGTCGCCTATCAGGTGGAAAACACCCGTGTCGGTCAGAAGACCGACTATGATCGACTGATCATGGAGATCACCACCAACGGCGCCATCACGCCGGAAGACGCACTCAGCTATGCCGCCAAGCTGATCAAAGACCACTTGCAGATGTTCATTCACATGGACGAGCAGGTGATGGTCGAGGAAGAGCCGCACGAGGACGAGGAAACGCTGCGGATTCGAAACTTGCTCAAGACGCGAGTCGAAGAGCTGGAGTTGTCGGTTCGGTCCTCCAATTGCCTGCGCGCCGCCAACATCCAGACCCTGGCGGATCTGGTCACCAAGAGCGAAGCCGAGATGCTCAAGTACCGCAATTTCGGCCGCAAATCGCTCAACGAGATCGGCACGCTGCTGGAGCAGATGGACCTGTCCTTCGGGATGGACATCTCCCGTTTTCTGGAGCCTGTCAAGAAAGTCTAAATTGAGATAGAGAAATGGGACATCAGGACAAAGTTGCCAAACTGAACCGGACCAGGTCGCATCGTGAGGCCATGCTGGCCAATATGGCGATGTCGCTCTTTCAGCACCGCGTCATCCGCACTACCGATGCCAGGGCCAAAGCCCTGCGCCCTCTGGTTGACCGGTTGATCGTGACCGCGAAGAAAAACACGCTCGCCTCAAAACGAGAGGTGGGTCGAACCGTTCACGTCAAAGAGGTTTTCACAAAGCTCTACGGCGAGATCGTGCCGCAATTCGCAGAGCGGAATTCGGGCTTCACCCGCGTCATCAAGCTGGGGGTCCGTCGCGGCGACGGCGCCCCGATGTCTGTTGTCGAGTTGCTGACCGCAGCTCCGGTTGAAACGGAAGAAGCAAAAGGCAAGAAGGCAAAAAAGGGCGAGAAGGGGAGCGCCAAAGCCGCGAAGCCGTCAAAAGCGACCACCAGGAAAACGAAGGCATCGGCCAAGTAGTTTCTGTAAGGCACTCGCAACAAGAATCGTACCAAACCCGCCGACTGGCGGGTTTTTTTATTGGCGCTACGCAAATCGCTTGTGAAGGTCACGGTTCATCGTTATATAAATCTTCGTTAAGTGATTCTTTAATCTGGTATCATGAACCGCTTGCATCAAAGCGTCGAAGCTGCATTCGCCACAAGTTCGTACCAAGTATAAACCTTCAACTCACAGGGGAGCCATGGAACAGGTTCAAAAGAAGGGAATGTCCAAAGGATGTCTGGTGGCGCTCATCGTCGCCGGCGTTCTGCTGCTGCTCATCATAATCGCAGCAATCACCTGCTACGTCAAACGCGACGATCTGGCGAAATTCGGCGCCACAACTGTCATCTCAGCCTTCAAGACCGAGCTCCGTCAGCACCCCGTCGAGGGGATCGACACCACCATGTTCTTTTCACTTACCGATTCGTTTACGCAGCGGCTGCAATTCGAACCGCTCGATTATACCAGATACAGCCAGTTCATGAACACCGTGCAGGCTGTGATGGCCGACAAGAAGCTTGATTCGGCGGAAATCGGCGATCTCGAAGACGCTATGTTGGACTATTTCCCCGAGCTCGATACGCTCGGCGGCGGGACTGTTGCACCGGCCGAAGAACCGGTGCCGGACACCACAGCCGAAAATCAACAGGACACGAGTAAGTAGGACAGGCGTGATCTGGTGACTCCTCCATGTCCGGTATAACGTCACTTTGGCCGATGGTCCTTTCCTATCTGCTTGGCGCCGTGCCTTTTGGCCTGTTGGTGGCGCGCGGGTTCGGTGTCCCGGATATTCGCGCACTGGGTTCACGCAATATTGGCGCTACCAACGTGTGGCGTGTGATCGGGCCCAAGGCGGCCGTGTGGGTGTACGTGCTTGACATTGGCAAAGGGGCTGTGGCGGTGCCGCTTGCGAGAGTCGTCGACCAGGATCTCATGCCGCGTGAGTTGTTCTTCACCTTATGTGGTTTAGCGGCAGTAATCGGCCACATATTCCCAGTCTACTTAAAGTTCCGCGGCGGTAAGGGAGTCAACACTGCGTTGGGGGTCATGGTCACACTGCTTCCACTCGAAACCGCGATTTGCCTCATACTCTTCCTTGCAACCGTTGCGCTCACGCGTTATATTTCCCTCGGTTCAATGCTGGGGGCAACCGGTTTGGCCGCGGTACTCCTTATCGAGCGATTCGCGCTTCACCGTGAGCTGTCCCTCATCTATGTCGGTCTGGGTCTGGTCATGATGGTCATCGTTGTGCTCGCACATCGTTCCAACATTCGCCGCCTGGTGGACGGTACCGAAAACCGTTTTTCGTTCACTTCTCCGACCAGGGAGTCCGGCTCACATGGCTGAGCGTGTCGGTATTATCGGCGCCGGTTCATGGGGTATGGCTATGGCGCGCCATCTGGACCGTAAAGGGTGCCATGTGACTCTTTGGGCGTACGACCCTGTTGAATATCGTACCCTTATCACAACCCGGGGGAATGCGCAACGCCTGCCTGCAATGCGGCTTAATGATTCGGTATTGATCTCCGATGATCTGCCTTCGGCTACAGCCGGATGCGATTGGTGGCTGCTGGCAGTCCCCTCGCAGTTTCTTCGGAGTGTGCTGACCCGACTGCCGCGAAATCAGCGTCCCCGGATCGGATTGGTGAACCTGGCCAAGGGTATAGAGACCACCACACTAATGCGGATGTCCGAGATGATCCGCAGGGTACTGGATTGTGGTCCGGAGTCTGTCGCCACCGTGTCAGGTCCGTCGCATGCCGAAGAGGTTATACTGGACATGCCGACTACCATCGTCGCGGCTGGAATTTCCGAACCGTTTGTCGCCAAGGTGCAAACTCTGTTGAGCGGAAGTACCTTCCGAGCCTACACAAGCACTGACGTGATCGGTGTGGAGCTTGGCGGTTCACTGAAGAACGTCATTGCACTGGCGGCGGGGATTGTCGACGGTCTCGGTTTTGGCGACAACACCAAAGGCGCTTTGATCACCCGCGGCCTTGCGGAGATCACGCGACTGGGGCTGGCGATGGGGGCAAGAGCTGAGACGTTCGCTGGTCTCTCGGGACTCGGTGACCTGGTGGCCACCTGTACCTCACGGCACAGCCGCAACCGCTCAGTTGGGGAACGGATTGGGAGGGAAGAAACGCTGGCATCCGTTTTGGCTTCCATGACCATGGTAGCCGAGGGTGTGGAAACGACACGCTCCGCGCATGCACTTTCTCAACGGGAAGGGGTGGAAATGCCGATCACCAATGAGGTCTATCGCGTACTTTTTGATAACAAGCCACCGGCTGAGGCGGTGGCCCATTTGATGGGACGAACACTCAAAGCGGAAGTCTGGCAATAGAGGGCAGTGCTATGAGCGCGATGAAACTGGACGCCGTCACTAATGGCAAGCTCTATTACTCCATCAGCGAGGTGTCACAAATGACCGGTTTGGAACAGTATGTCCTGCGCTATTGGGAGAAGGAGTTTCCGACGCTTCGTCCCAAGAAGAACCGGGGTGGCAACCGCTTGTATACGTCCAAGGATATCGAGCTCATCAACCGGATCCACCACCTCCGCACTAAGGAAAAACTGACTATCGCCGGCGCTCGCACCAAGTTGATGCTCAACCGCGGGTCCGAGGAGAACTCGGAACTCATCTTCAAGGCCAGGATCCGCACACTTGTCGGGAAACTGCGCAAGGACATCGACGAACTCCTGAAATTTTTCCCTTGAGACTCGGCCGATTTGGACTACATTCCGGTTGCCGGGTTGTTTCGAGCAGCTCGACAGGCCCTGTCGGAGCGTAGCGCAGTTGGTTAGCGCACTCGCTTGGGGTGCGAGAGGTCGGCCGTTCGAATCGGCTCGCTCCGACCATATCCAGGCATCGTCCCCGGTTCCGGGTCAGGTGTAGAACCTACAGATGCAACATGCACAAGCAGAATTCTCAGCGCTCGTCGTGGTCCCGGTCTACAACGCGGAAAAGTACCTGCCGGAACTCATTCGGCGAATCCGCCAGTTTGTCTGTGACGAAAACCTCTTGCTGATAAACGATGGTTCCACCGACAGCAGTTTCGAACTGATCAAGCAGGCCAATGTCAACTATATCTCTTTCCCGCGCAATCGCGGCAAGGGAGCGGCACTGATAGCCGGATTCGAATACGCCGTCAAGCACAGCTATCGGTCTGTTCTTACCATTGATGCCGACCTGCAACATGCGCCGGAACGCCTGCCGGAGTTTTTCGCGCTCGATAACGGTCGACGGGTTATCATCGGCACCCGCAAGATGGACCGGAAGGTCATGCCGTTCGACCGCTGGCTGACCAATAACCTGACCTCGTTGATAATATCCGTGTTCTCGACTCAGCGGGTGCGCGACAGCCAGTCGGGCTATCGGCTGATACCATGCGGTCTGTTGAAATTACTACCGCTCCGAACGATTAACTATGACCTGGAATCCGAGATGTTGTTCAAAGCCGGGGCCATTGGTTGCCCCGTTGCCGAGGTGAACATCCCCACAATCTACGAGGGGTCTCACTCGTTCATCAATCCGTTCAAAGATACGCTTCGGTTTGTCCGGCAGATATGGCGGCGGATTTGGTGCTGAGAGCAGGGGAGGAAGAGTCCGTCATAGTCATTGCGAGGCGCTTCGCCGAAGCAATCCCTACCTGGTGCGTGCCACACCCGCCGAATCACCCTGCCACTTGCTTTTCGTCCTGGTTCCTTCTACACTGGTGCATATGGCCCGAAAGCTCATCCTGGTCACCAATGATGACGGCTATCGCTCCGATGGCATCAACGCGCTGTTCGATGTTCTTTCGAAGAAGGTTGATGTCTACATGGTAGCGCCGGATCGCGAGCAATCAGCCAGTTCCCATTCTCTGACGCTTAATCGGCCGCTCCGTATGCACCGGTTGGATAAGCGCCGCTACGCCACCGACGGCACACCCACGGATTGCGTCATGCTGGGGCTACATCTGCTGTTCAAGCGGCGACGTCCCGACATGATTATCTCCGGCATCAATCACGGAGGCAACATGGGGGACGACATCACCTATTCGGGAACGGTGGCGGCTGCTATCGAAGGGGCTATTCTCAAAATACCGTCCATCGCGGTGTCGATGGTGCAATGGGAGCCGACGATGTCTATGGTGCGTGCTGCGCGGTTCGTGGCGCGCTTCGCGGACCATTATGACGCGCTTCAGCTCGAGGCTTCAAGCTTCATCAATATCAATTTGCCGCCCGACAATGGCAGACCATATCGTAAATTCGAATTCACCCGCCAGGGAGTCCGCCTGTACAAGGATGTCGTGATACACAAGACCGATCCGCGAGGTCGGTCATACTATTGGATTGGCGGCAGACCCCAGTGGAAAAGCACTACCCAGTCCGATTTTGAGGCGGTCCACCGCGGGGTGGTTTCAGTAACTCCAATGAAGATCGACTTCACTGACGCCATAGCCCTTCAACGCCTGCGCGATTTCAAATTGCGACTTTAGTCATGTTGCGACCATAGGAAGGGATGTCAGGGTCTACGCTACCGACAAAACAGTTGACAAACTGTCGCGGCGGTTTATACTGATATGCTTTGATACATTCGGGGCGTAGCGCAGTTGGTAGCGCGCTTGGTTCGGGACTAAGAGGTCGCTGGTTCAAATCCAGTCGCCCCGATTTTGTGCCAGGGAGTGGGGCTTCAGGCAGCAAGGCCGACCAGAACACGCAGGTCATCGTCACGAGCATTTTTCCATGACTCCCTATCGCAAGCCGGTAATTGCCGTCGTTGGGGCCGGCAAAAGCTCCAAAAAACTGCGGGACGAGGCCGCTGAGATTGGCCGCTATGTTGCCGAACATGGCGGGGTCATCGTCTGTGGCGGGCTCGGCGGCGTCATGGAGGGAGCCGCCCGCGGCGCTAAAGAGGCTGGAGGCACAACCATTGGCATAATCCCCGGCGAAAACAAATCCACCGCTAACGATTTCATCGATTATGTAATCCCCACCGGTTTCGGCGAGGCGCGCAACATTTTGGTTATCCGCTCTGCCGATGCTGTGATCGCGCTCCCCGGGAAATACGGCACGCTCACCGAAATGGCCTTTGCCATGATCTTTGGCAAGCCCTTGGTTTCGGTCGGCGCCTGGAAGATGGGAGATGAGGTCATCCAGGTGGAATCCCCGACCGAGGCAGCCCGACTGGCGTTGGAGCTGGCGACTAAGAGTCTATGAACGATGTCGGTGCCGAGATACGGGTTCGTGGCCAAGTACAGGGAGTGGGCTATCGCCATTTTGTCTGGACCAGGGCCAACGAAATTGGGCTGACCGGCCGGGTGAGGAATCTCTCTGATGGTTCCGTTTCCATTATGGCCGAGGGGGACCGAACGCTCATCGAGACGTTGATCCAAGAACTCAAGGTCGGACCATATAGCGCTATTGTCTCCGATGTCAACGTGCGCTGGACCAAATTCACGGGTAATTTCCATCGATTCGATATAACACGGTGAAGGCACCATGGAAGAACTAAAGCAATTTATCCGAACCGTCCCGGGTTTCCCCAAGCCGGGGATCAATTTCTACGATATCACCACTCTGTTCCAAAACCCTCGAGGCTTCGATATGGCGCTCGATGCCATGGAGAAGTTCGTCCGTTCTCAGCGGGCCGAAAAGATTCTGGGGGTGGAGGCACGCGGCTTCGTACTCGGTGCCGCCCTGGCCGACCGTCTCAACCTTGGTTTCGTCCCGGCTCGCAAACCGGGCAAATTGCCGCATAAGACTATTTCTCAGGAATACTCGCTTGAGTACGGCACTGACAAACTGGAGCTGCATGCCGATGCCGTTTCCAAGGGCGAACGAGTGATGATCGTCGACGATCTCATCGCCACCGGTGGCACGTTGGTGGCCGCCTGCCGTCTCGTGGAGCAACTGGGCGGGACCGTGGCCGGTATCTCCAGCGTGATTGCCCTGACGTTTCTTCCTTTTAAGGAGAAACTGGCTCGCTATCCGGTGCACTACCTGGTCTCCTACGACTCTGAGTAGCAATACTTGCACGGATTCGGCTCGCGTCGTACCTTACTGTTGCCTGTCCGCGAAGCCATGCCCCCGTAGCTCAGTTGGATAGAGCGACGGTTTCCTAAACCGCAGGTCGCAGGTTCAATTCCTGCCGGGGGTATATTCTGTTAGCCCACCTCGAATACCGCCAGCCGGACCCTGCCGCCAACTCCTTTGAATCTATGGGGATACCGCCGAAAAAACGCCGCGAAATCGTTTGACAGACCGGATGCGGCAGGCATATATTTGTTGCTCAGTTTTTGACGCTCGTGCGTCATGAATAAGAATGATTAGGTTGGGAATATAAGGAGTCTTCGGGATGAAAGGGTTTTTGGGAACTGTTGGTGTCATCCTGCTGGTGGCCGGCTCGGCTTTGGCTCAGGTCACATTCGATTTCACAGGCGCGGGAGCACGTGCTGAGGGGATGGGCAAAGCATTCTACGGAGTTTCCGATGATGTTTCGGCGGCGTCCTGGAATCCAGCCGGTCTGATCGTCCATGAGAAACCGATGCTCGGGTTCAGCTATGGCATGTTCGCCCCGCGCGGTCAGTTTGATAACGTCGAGGCGCAGTACGATCGCAGCGGCTCGTTTAACCGCGTTTCGCTCCTGAGTTTCATCGCGCCGGTCCGTGTCCGCGGGCATCAGTTTGTAGGTGGTGTTAGTTATTCAAAAGTCGTTGACGACTATTCATCATTCAATTCAGCTTACGACTTCCGTTTCAGTTTTACGCTGCCTGGCACTAAGATCACCAATATGTACCCTGCGTACACTGAAGGGTCCAGTGAGTACCACTCCGCTCCGTTTGTCCTTAACTTCGCCTTCGGCACCCGTATGTACCGTAGCGTTGCAACTGGGTTCTCGATCAACGTGTACACCGGCAGCGCTATTTCGGAGGTTCGAAGCGTTACCACTATCGATAGCTTTCCCAACCTCGGCAGGGATACGGTCCAGCTAGTGAGGCTGGTTTCACAGGGGAGCACCATAGATTCGGCGAAGTATGGCGGTATCAACTTCACCCTCGGCTTTCGCCACACCAGTGATAATCTGGACGCCGGGTTAGTGATCAAGACGCCGTTTTCGCTCAAATATGAGTACGATCGAAAATCATCGATCGTCAACTCCTTCAACGGCCTGGTCAATACGGCTTCCAGCAGTACAATCTATATGGACAATAACCTCTGGAAATTCGAGATTCCCCTCATAATAGGTGCAGGTGTTGGATACCGCCCGAACGATAAGCTCCTTCTCGCCCTTGATGCCGAACTGCGACAGTATAGTGGCAAACAAATCAAGTCACGAGATACGATCAAGATTCTCCCCGGCGGTAATACAGAAGAGGCCTACAGCGAATTCGATCCAAACTATAGTAATGGTGTGGCCATTCGCGGGGGCGGAGAGTATTTGTGGGAGACAGGGAATCACCTGTTTCCCGTTGTCCCACTGCGTGCAGGAATTGCTCTGGTGCCGGTTATCTCCTTGCCTTCAATATCGTTCAACACAGATTCGCTGGGCCACCTGGTTACTCCCGACTCACTGCCGAGCCCAACCAGGGCAACTGAGATAGTGTTTTCAATGGGGGCTGGCGTGCGGTGGACACAGATTCACCTTGATGCTGCGTATAGTTTTGGTGCGTATACGCAGAACTATCAAGTCGGTCAGGTCTATGATCTTCGGATGCCGGATGTTGAGGAGAAAGCCCGCAACCACCAATTCACCCTGACATTCACGGGGTACTTTTAAGCCACCGGTTGAGAATAGTTCAGGTCGTGCGGCCCAAAGGACCGGACGACCCTTATGCCCCGGCCACAACGGTCCGATACAACGGATAATGATAGAGGATAATTCGAGGTACTGAATGCAGAACAAGGTCAAACTCACCAGACGGCAGATCAAAGAGGACAAATTCGCGACCTTCATGCTGGCGTCCAAAGACCGCATCATGGACAACTGGCAGTTCTATGTCATCGGCGCGATTGTTGTGGTCCTCCTGGTGGTGGCGGTGACCTACTTCATTCAGACCCGCGGCAGCAGCACCATCGAGGCCGGAACCAAGCTGGCCAACGCGCTCATGGATTATCGACAGGGGAATAACCAGGTGGCAATCCTCGGGCTGAATCAGGTGGTCGAGGACTACAGCAGCGATCCTGCCGCCGAGCAGGCCACTTTCCTCCTGGGCAAAGTGAATTTCGCCCAGCGCAACTACCCCGAGGCGATCCGGTATTATGACATGTACCTCGCCAAGTATAAAGACAACCAGCTTTATCGCGCTGCTGCCCTGGCCGGCATAGCGGCCTGCCAGGAAAACCAGGGGAACTACAGCGAGGCCGCCGCCAAATATCTCGCCGCGTTTGAGGCATATTCCGATGGCCCGCTCGCCGGTGACTATAACCTCTCGGCGATGCGCTGCTATCTTAACATTGGAGATGACGCCAAAGCCAAGGCGCGTCTCGATGACATATCCACCAGGTACAAAGGGACCGAAATCGTCTCCCGCGCCCTGGAGTTGTACGCCGAAAAGGGACACGGCCAGACCGGTTCATAAGACTGATTGTGACCACATCGGCTCCAATCAAGGTCGCCATCCTTTGGCACATGCATCAACCCAACTATCGCGAGCCCGGCTCCGACCGGCTGGCGATGCCTTGGGTCCGCTTCCACGCCCTCAAAGATTATCTCGACATGCCGCTTCTGGCGGCCGAATTCCCGAACGTCAAGACCACCTTCAACTTGGTCCCATCCCTCCTGGATCAGTTGGAGTTATACCAAAACGGCGGTGTTGACCGTCATCTCGAACTCTCCCGCCTCAAACCCGAGGACCTGAACCCTTCGCTCAAGCTTGAGATTCTCGACAGTTTCTTCTCCGCCTTTCCGGAGAATATGATCAAGCCGTATTCGCGATATTGGGAGTTGTATAACAAGGCCCGACGAAGCGACGGCCAGAAAAACATCCTGCCGGCGCTCTTTTCATCGGTCGAGATGCGCGACCTGCAGGTCTGGTCGAATCTGGTCTGGATCGACCCGATGTTCCGTCAGGAAGAGCCGCTCAAGACCCTCTTCGAAAAAAAGAAGCAATTTACTGAGGCAGAGAAAGAAGCGCTGTTGCAGTGGGAGATTGAGTACCTGCACCGCATCATCCCGACGTACAAACGCCTCATGAATGAGGGGCGGATAGAAATCTCATTTACGCCTTATTACCACCCCATTCTCCCGTTGCTCTGTGATACGAACAGCGCCCTTGAGGCCTCGCCGGGCATGCGCCTGCCCGACAAGCGTTTTCAGCATCCGGAAGACGCCGACAAACAGGTGGCCATGGCGGTTGACAAGTTCCGTGCGCTGTTCGGCCGCGAGATGACAGGCATGTGGCCCTCGGAAGGGTCGGTGTCGGAACAGGTGCTCGACATACTTCACAGCCGGGGAATTCAATGGGCGGCCAGCGATGAGGAAATACTGCACCACTCCCTCACCAAAGGAGGACAGACCAAAATCTCCAGTCCTCCCCATCATGTGTATGAATACCGCAACGGTCTCCGGCTGTTTTTCCGCGACCACGGCCTGTCGGACCGGATCGGGTTCGTGTACTCCGGCTGGAAACCGGAACGCGCGGTGGCCGATTTCGTCAACCATCTCAAACTGATTCGCTCGGCACTGGCGAATGAACTGAAAGATGCGGTGGTACCGGTCATTCTCGATGGCGAAAACTGTTGGGAGTATTATCCGAACGATGGCGTCGAGTTCCTGACATTATTCTATCAGACGCTTGGTGAAGACCCCGAGATCGAATTGGTGACGATGTCCGAAGCTGCTACAAAGGTGACGCCAAGGCCGCTCCGGTCGCTCTTCGCCGGCTCGTGGATCAATCATAACTTCCGCATCTGGATCGGCCATCCTGAAGATAACCAGGCCTGGGACCTGCTCACCCGTACCCGGGATACGCTCGAACGATTCGCGGTCGAACATCCGGACTTCGATAAGTCCAAGATTGCCCGGGCATGGAACCAGGTATTCATAGCCGAGGGTTCGGATTGGTGCTGGTGGTACGGCGACGAACACCACAGCCCCGACCGAGACCAGTTCGACAAGATTTTCCGCCGTCACCTGGTGGCGGTGTACGAACTGCTTGGTCTGGAGATCCCTATCGATCTGCTCAAGCCGATCATCGGCGGGAGCGTCGAGACTTACACGGTGCTGCCGGAGGCAATGGTGACAGCCTCCATCGATGGCCGCATTTCGCATTTTTATGAGTGGACCGGCGCCGGTCAGTTCGACTGCCTCAAGGCCGGGGGCGCCATGCATCGGGTCGACCGGCTCATCCAGCGTGTCTGGTTCGCCTACGACCGCGAGCAGTTCTATATTCGCCTTGACTTCGCCGATAAAAAGCGTCTACACTTATTGACGAAACCGAAACTGCTGGTGCACCTGTTTACACCGGGCCCTCTGGTTATGGAAGTGACCGGCGATAAGACTGGATTCTCACGCGGCAGTGCGGAGGCTGTCAAGTATGCGTGCGACGATATCATGGAGATCCAGATCAGCCGCCCGGCGATCTGGCCCAATGGATTCGGACCGCTGGGGTTCTGCGTGAGTCTGTTCGAACAAGAACAACGACTGGAGATATGGCCCGAGATCGAGCCGATCCAGCTTGAGATCGCCGAAGTAAACAAGGAAACGTTCTGGCCGTTATAACATCGAGTATGCAGGAGCCCAGGCAAAACGTGAGCGAATCATTCTTTCGCGAAGAACCGAAGCATGTGACCTCGACGGAATCGGCCGGGACGGAGAAGGATAAGGGGGAAGAGGCTGCTCCGGCTGACGGTGACGCTCTGCTGTCCGAAGACGATCGTCTGGCCGCGGTGATGTCCTACATTCCGTTTCTCTGTTTCGTCCCGCTCATGAATCCCAGTTGGAAAGACAACAAGCGGGCCCGCTTTCATGCCCGCCAGGGCGTGGTGCTGTTTCTGGTCGAGCTTGTGGCAGTGCTGTTTCTGATCGACGATCTCGCCAAGTTCGTATTCAAAGCAGTGCTGATCCTCGCTGCTGCGCTCTCCGCCGCAGGAATCTATTTTGCATTGCAGGGGAAAAGCCTGCGACTGCCGTTTATCAGCGACCTGGCGGAAAGATCCAAGCTGTGACAATGTTCAAGCTGCGCCGAGTGCCGGTTTTCGCCTTGGTGTTCCTCTCGCTGATACTTGCCTGCACCACCACCGGACCGGGCGGCAAGAAGTCGTTTATCGTCATCCCTACCAGCCAGGAAGTAACCATAGGACAGGGAATGGCGCATGAGGTCGAACAGACCGAGAAAACTCTCCCGGATACTCTCTGGCAGAACTACCTTGCGCGCGTCGGACGGAAAATCACGTCGGTCTGCGATCGCAACGATCTGGAATACCATTTCAAGGTCATCGAGTCCGACCAGATCAATGCCTTCGCCGCTCCCGGCGGGTATGTCTATTTCTATACCGGTCTGCTTCGCGAGATGCACTCCGAGGCGGAAATGGCTGCAGTCATGGCTCACGAGATTTCCCACGTGGTGGGGCGGCACGGCATCAAGAGACTGCAGGCGACACTCGGTGTTGCCTTGGCCTATCAATTAGCGTTTGGCGATGGAGGAAGTCAGGCCGTAAATACGGCTGTCGGCGTTGGCATGGGGCTTATTTTCGCAGGCTACTCACGTGACAACGAACGCGAGGCGGATCGCTTCGGCATCCAATACATGGTCAAAGCCGGCTATGATCCACAGGGTGCAGTTGCCATGTTCAACACGTTGGCCCGCCTCGGTGGTTCGGGCTCAAACAATGTCTACGAAAAACTCAGCAGCTCCCACCCCGAGACCGCCGAGCGTATCCAGAACGCTGAAGCCGAGATCGCAGCGATGCAACCGCTCCCTTCCGGTCTGACTTCAGGTGGCACCAAATACGCCGAAATGCTTAAACGCCTCCCGCCCAAAGCTCCTGCCAAGAAGTGATCTAATCGGGAAGAAAATTGGCCGGTTTGGACCTTGTTCCCAATATGCCAATCTCTTCTGCGTCAACGCATTAGACACCCGCCAATTTTTGCCAGTTTTTATCGAGTTTTTAGTTGTTCCGAGTGTAGAAATATGCAAACTACACCGTCTGAATTTGGCGGATTTACGCGGAAATTCCTTCAGGAGTCTGCTCAAGAATCCGACAATTCAGTAAGACTGTGGTGACAACATACGCAGTTGCCGCTAACTGCCGACAGAGTAGTGGCTTACAGGTAGCGGGGGTCCGACCCTTGGGTATGTTGTTCAGATGGCAGCCAGTTTGACCCAAGGGGTCCGGGGAAAACCGGCGAGACCTGGGTCGGTCTCAAGCCGTTGCCGCAGTCGATAACTGATGGGAATGGGTTGTGTTACAAGTACTTACCCCTCTGGCCTGCTCGAGTGGCAATTTGTCCCTGCGGGTCGTCGAAGTCGCTGTTTCACGGCATCAGCCTTGCCCCTGCTATTCACGAATGTGGATGCAAGGGGAATATGATGCATAGTCGTGTGATTAAGCGGATTTTAGTCGGCTGGTTCGTTCTGGTCCTCCTCACAGCGCTTATAGGCAGGGTGTCGGTTGCGGCGCCTGATGGCGGACGTACCGCCGCTGACTTTCTACAGATCGGTGTTCTGGCCAACAGTGCCGCCATGGGGGGCGCGTACAGCGCAGTGGCTGAAGGAGCAGGAGCCTGTTTTACCAATCCTGCCGGGCTCGCGGCGACAACGCGTCCTGAGGTGCTTCTGTCACATTTCTCCTGGTACCAGAGCTTGAATCTAGAGCACGGTTCGGTCGCGCTTCCTCTGACCAATCGTCTTGTGCTCGGGGGCGCCATCACGTTTCTCAGCTACGGCAGCATGGAAGGATATGACCGCGATGGAGCCCCAACCGGGAATATCAGTGCCTATGACTGGGCCGGCGGTGTTACGGTGGGATACCAGACTGGTGTCGGGCTGGCCGTGGGTGTTACAGGGAAGTTCATCAATCAGAAATTGGCTGATGCCAATGCATCGACCTTCGCCGCAGACATCGGTGCGCGATATCAACTCGGCAAATTCATATTTGGCGCCACCGCGACGAATCTGGGTGGCACGATGCAGTTTTACAGTACCAAAGAGAAACTCCCCACCTCCACCCGGATAGGCGTGGCGGTAGCACCGTTTGGTAACTCATTCCTTACTTCAGTCGACCTGGAGAAGAAGGCGTACGGCGAAACCGTGATACATCATGGCGGCCAGTTCGCCTACCGCGATCAGTATTTCGTCCGCGCCGGCTACAACTACTATCCGGATCGCGACTACCGTTCCCTCGGCACGGGTGTTTCGTTTGGTGGCGGAATCCGTTTCGGCGGGCTTACCATCGACTATGCTTTCACGCCCGGCGATTCTCAGGTGGCCGATGACCTTCATCGGTTCTCCTTGGGCATTGCGTTGACGCGTTAATCCCTCTTGACAATCAGCACGTTTGTCGGTTTGCCGCCCTCCTTGGCCTCCGCAGACCGACCTCAGACCGTGAAGTCGACTCCTCCAGTCACTACGCAACCGGTTGCAGCTATTGTGCCCACTCATAAGCAACCGGAGCAAAGAGTATCGCCAGGCGGCGATATGAACTCCCAATAATAGGTCGCGCAATCCCATATTGGCGATGCAATGCATTGTGTTATAACATCTTAATGTTTGACGTGCGACGAGAATAAACTGAATACGAAATTGTCCGCTAATTGGCATCCGGCAATACATTTGCTCTTACTGCTGCCGTACCATGGAAAATCGAGTAGAACGCTCCAATATCCAGTCCGAAACGACTGTCGCTCTTCGCCAGGATCAATACCTGTACGGGTCGGCGTCAGGCATATCGATCCCCAGGCCGCTGAGCGTACCGGTCCCGCCGAGTGGCCTGGTTGACCAGCTTCGATTTCTGGCAGGCGAGGTATACGGAATCTTGTTTGTACTCGTATCAACAGCGTATATTTTTGCGATGCCGACCTCGCTCACGAGGCCGGGCCAGTTGAAGGCTATGGTAAACGGTTTCCTCAAACGGGCTTTGGACATCGTTGGCGCGGCCACGGGCATTATCCTTTGCTTTCCGATCTGGTTGGTTATCCCCGTTCTCATTAAGCTCGATTCACCCGGTCCGGTGTTCTACACGCAGGCCCGGGTTGGCGTCAACCGCCGCCGTCGTGACCGCCGTGCCTGGCAGAAGGCCGGTGTGGACAACCGTCGCGACGCCGATCGGCGCAGTGAAGATTACATGGGGAAGCCTTTCCAGGTGATCAAATTCCGTACCATGGTACAGGATGCGGAATCCAAGTCCGGACCGGTATGGGCCCGCAAGAACGACCCGCGCATTACCCGGCTTGGGCTTCTCATGCGGCGGACCCGTCTGGATGAGGTGCCCCAGTTCATCAATATTCTCATGGGAGACATGTCGCTGGTCGGTCCCCGTCCGGAGCGCCCGCATTTCGTGCGTGACCTGTCAACACGCGTCACCAATTATACCGAGCGGCTCGATGTCCGCCCGGGGCTCACCGGTCTGGCCCAGGTTGAGAACGGCTACGACCTGTCGGTAGACTCCGTACAGCAGAAGGTCCGGTTCGACCTGGAGTATATCCGAACGTGGTCAATCTGGTCCGATGTCAAGATCCTGGCGCGGACTGTCGTTGTTGTTGTCACTGGGAAGGGTGCCTGCTGAAAGGGGAGCGAACGCCCCTGACGGCCGCGCGGAGGCGCGGTTTTTTTTTGGCCAAATAGTTGTTGTGCACCCTGAGCGCTCAGGGTATGTTTTCCGATACTGAACGAACTCAACTCTTCTTGCGAGAGAGGGTTATAGTGTTGAAACGGATTTTGACGGCTCTCGCCATTGGGTGCCTCTTGAGTATCGCTGCGCACGGGCAGGAGGTGCCACCAGGCGGTCTTACCGTGCGATCGTCGCCTCCCGGCGCCGACGTTCTCCTCGAAGGCGAGGCTGTGGCTGCCGGTATCACTCCAACCACCTTCCAACAGACGTTTATAGGGGATTACAAAGTCACCATCAAGAAATACCTGTACGAGAAATACAGTACGCACGTCACGCTGGATCCGGCCAAGCAGTTGGCGCTCGATGTTAACCTGTCTCCTAAGACACGAATCAAAGCGGCGGCTCGTTCGGTGTTCATCCCGGGGTGGGGTCAGCGCTATAGCGAACAGAAAGGGAAGAGTCTGCTCTTCATGTTTCTGGCCGCCGGTTCGGTGGCGGCGTATGCTATAGCCGATCATGAGTTTGACAAGGACTTCGATCTCTACGAAACGCGCAAGGCAGAATATGATTCCGCCAGGACGCACGGCGCCTCGTATCAGGAATTGCAGCAACGGTATGTGGCGTGGTCGGACGCCCAGAAAGAAGCCTACGACTCAGAGGACATCCGGCGCATCACGATAGGCACGGTCATCGGCGTGTGGGGATTGAACGTGCTCGATGCCCTTCTGTTTTTCCCGAACAACCGCGGCTCGATCACGGTGCAGGGAATCGATATCCACCCGGATACCAAGAATCAGACTTTCGGTCTGGTTGTGTCAAAGCGATGGTGAGGAAAGGTGGTCGTATGTCACGAATTATAGTGAAACTCCTCGCCGGAACGATACTCTGCGGGGCGCTTATATATGTCGGATGCAATCGGTATCTGGAATCCTCGGAGCCGGACCAGAAGCTCCCCAACGCACCGGTCACGCCTATCAACGTGCAGGCTCAGATCGAGAATCAGTCAGTGTCGTTGAGTTGGCAGCTGACCGACAGCAGTGGCGTGAGCCGCTTCCGCGTATACGTCGCGGACTCCACCGAGGCAAATTATATCCTTCGAGATTCCACCACGGCCTATTCGCTGATTATCGCCGGCCTCCTGGTCAATCATCGCTATTTCTTCCGAGTCTCAACCGTCGGTGCCGGCGGCATTGAAGGGGAGCGGTCCGCGCCGGTGTCGACCCGCGTCGGACTTTTGTCCGTGACGATCAACAACGATGATCCATACACCAACCGTCGCGATGTCTCTATCCAACTGGTGGCGCCCAGTGGTACCTCGCACGTTATTCTCTCCGAGGATCCGGATCTGACCGGAGCGAACCCTCAGTTTTTCAATACGACGGTGTCATTCACTCTCTCTGACGGTGATGCGGTCAAGACCGTGTATGGTCGATTCGTATTATCCGACGGTTCGCAGTCGGGCGCGGCTGTGTCGGATCAGATCACGCTGGACACGCGCGCCTCGATCGACTCGGTCTTTTTCGTGTCGAGCAGTACGCCGCCGTATGAAGCAGGGGACATCATCACGTTTCGGATCGATGCCGGGGAGACCGGTGGGTCGGCGATCGTCGACGTGGCCGGAGGCCCAAGCATCACGTTATTCGACGACGGTGCCAACGGCGACGCCTTGGCGGGTGATGGTATCTACACCGCCCGTTACACGGTGCCGACCAATGTGACGGTCAACAACGCCCAGGTGACCGGGCGATTCACTGATGCCGCCGGTAACGTGGCGTCGCAGGCGGTTGCCGCGACGCGGATCACCATCTCCAATCCCCCGCAGCCGGTGCAGTTTACCTTGGTGGAAGCGATCTCGAGTTCACAGATCGAACTGTCGTGGGGCGCGGCCGAGGCCGGTGGATTCCAATACTACCGGCTATATCGATCGGCGACGTCCACCGTGACCAGCGCCTCGGTGCTGGTTAAGACCATCACTAACCGTCTGACGACCACCCACTCCGATACAGCTCTTGGCGCCGATGCGACCTACTATTATCGCATGTTTGTCTACAACCTTGCTGGTCAGAGGGACTCGTCGGCAGTAGCGAGCGCACGGACCCTTCCGGTGGCGCCACCGCAACCTGTAGTTCTCGCCGGCGTCTACCAATCCAGCAGCACCTCGGCGGTGTTGACATGGACCCAGAACAATGACCGCGATTTTGCCTACTACCTCGTCTATCGCGGGACCGCCGCTGATACGCTTGTCGGGCAACTCCTGACGATCATCAATACCAGTGTCACCACGACGTATGCCGACCCGCTTCCGGACAGTACGCCGTACTATTACTGGATCGCAGTAACCGACACTGAAGGCCTGACATCCGAATCCAACCGTGTGGTCGTGCAGCAGCAGTAGTGAGGGTGTTCCAGATTCATGCCGTTGCTTAAGCACCTCAATGACTTCGTCACCCTGTTTGTAGACACCCTGAAGCAAATGGGGCGATGGCGGGTCTGGCTGGTGCTGGGCGTCTATGTGCTCATTGGCTGGCTGCTCCTGTATGTCCACTACAAGGCACTGTCACCGGTCCTGTATGGTACCGTGAAATTCTGGACCTCACTTTTCGGTGAGGAAGCTTCCAATCGGTTCTTTCATTACCCCGGACAATTCTTCTATCTCTCCTATTTCTTCGGATGGGCCAAGCTGATCATGGCTGTTGTCCTGGAAGGTTTATTTCTGGGGACGACCATTTCGCTCTTTCGAAGCGCTTTCAGTGGCGGCGAACTTCGGATAGGCGCATCATTGCGCTCGCAGGTAGCCGTATGGGTTCATTTGATAGGCGTATCTGTGATCTTCAACGCCCTGATCACCCTGGCCGGGATGCTCCTGCCCATACTGTTCGCTCCCTGGATAACCGGTTACGCCCGGCGGACACTGGCTTTCGATTTTGTGTTCATGCCGTTCGTGTTCACTGTCTTGCTGTCACTGTTCTACTTTGCCATTCCCTCGGTGGCCATTCGACGCCTGTCAATTTGGCGCGCAATTGGACGGTCGCTTCGGACTTTTGCCCGGCGTCCCTTCACCTGCTTTTTCATGTCCGGCCTGATCCTGGCAGCGCCGGTTCTTCTCGCCGCCACGGCCGATCGGGCCGACTTCATCATCTCTAAGCTGCGACCGGAGCTCATGTACTGGCTGCTTCTGGCCGGACTACTGGCGGAGATGATCGCGAATTTCTTCTGGATGGGTACGGCGGCACGGTTCATGGCCGAAGAAGAGTAGTCGCGCAATTTTCGGTCGTTCCATCACCAACTCTCCTGCACCCACAAACAATTAGACGCCGGATCGACCGCGTTTCAATCTGGCACGGGTGTCGGTTTCCGGCCAAGCTCTGCGCAAAGAGATGCGTGATTGCTGCCGTTGAGCGCAGGTCCTGGTTGGCGGCAGGCGTCGGTATCCTCTCAACGGATTTTCGCTTAAAAAACGCCCGAAACCGCCGATATATCCAGTAAACTGCATAGGGCACTTGTAAAAAGATGAAGCATATACTACTGGTCGACGACGATCACGAGGTTTCGCAGTCGCTGGCGAATCTGTTCGACGCCGATAAGTTCAACTTCCAGTTTCTCGACGACGGCACCCAGGTCGGCAGCTTCCTGTCGGAGCATGCCGATGTCGACCTGGTGATGCTGGATGTCAATCTGCCGTCGCTGTCGGGTCTGGAAGTTCTCAAGCAGATCAAACAGGTCAATGACAACTTGCCCGTTATCATGATCTCCGGATTCGTCTCCACCGAGAACGCCATCGAAGCGATGAGGGAGGGAGCTTACGAGTATCTCACGAAACCGTTTGAAATAGACAAGCTGATAACGACCGTCAACAAGGCGTGCGGCTACAGCAGCCAGCCGAAACCGGCGCTCGCTTCCGAGCGTGACGATACTGTGATCGCCGGCTTCAACGAGATCGTCGGGAAATCACCGGAGATCGTGGAGATCGCCAAGCTGATCGGACAGGTCGCCAAGACCGATGCCGCGGTGCTCATCTTTGGCGAATCGGGTACCGGCAAGGAGTTGGTGGCCCGGGCGATCCATCGCAATTCGCGGCGCAAAGACAACGCGTTCCTCTCGGTCAACTGTGCGGCGCTGCCGGAGACACTGCTTGAGTCCGAGCTGTTCGGCCACGAAAAAGGAGCCTTCACCGGCGCCTATTACAAGCGGATCGGCAAATTCGAGCAAGCGGATAGCGGCACATTGTTCCTGGATGAGATCGGCGATATGTCTATGCTCACCCAGTCGAAGCTCCTGCGGGTGTTGCAGGAGAAACGGTTCGAGCGGGTCGGTGGCAATGAATCGATCAAGGTCGATGTACGCATTATTGCGGCTACCAATAAGTCGCTGGTGCAGGCGATGAAAGATGGCTCCTTCCGCGTGGACCTGTTCTATCGTCTGAAGGTCGTGTCGGTCTTCATCCCGCCGCTCCGTGAACGCCGCACCGACATTCCGCTCCTGGTCGACTATTTCCTGGACAAGTTCGCGCGCCAACTCGCGACCAGCCCGCGTCAGGTCTCCAAAAAGGCAATGCAGCTACTGGCCAAAGCGCAGTGGCCCGGCAACGTGCGCGAATTGGAAAACAACATCCATACGGCGCTCGTGATGTCCAAGAATGAGCTCCTGCAGCCGGAGGATTTCCCGAGTCTTGCCGATGATTCGCCGAAAGTCGAACTTGACCTGACCACGCTGCAGGAAGATTACACCGAGACATTCAAGAAGATCGTCGATCCGATCATGCCCAAGCTCATTTCCAATTCCTCGGGACAGATATATCATTTCCTGGAATCCGCCCTGGAGCGCGCGGTCATTTCATCGTGCCTGAAACAGTTCGAGGGGAACCAGGTGAAGACTTCCGAGACACTCGGTATCTCACGCAACACCCTCCGGGATCGCATCGCCAAGTACAATCTGTACTAAGTCTGCGACCGTCAGCATCACATCCGTTTTTCCTGTCGCTGTTCCATCTTGCACGTCGCATCAGCACGCCTATATTGCACTATATGAGGCTATGTCATATTTCGGACAGCCACTTGGGCGCAGGGGAGAACCACGAGCGACGAGGCCGGAGCGGCCTGACACTGCGACAGGAGGATATCCTCAACAGCTTTGTCGAAGCTGTCGACCGGATCATCACTCTCAAGCCCGACTTCTGCATCCATTCCGGCGATCTGTTTGACAAAGTGCGGCCGCTGAATCGAATCATGGCCATGGCCGGCGAGGCACTTCATAAACTGACCGCCGAGGCCGGCATCCCGACTGTTATCATACTGGGAAATCACGACGCCCCCAAACAACCGTTTATGGGTGCGGCTATTGACGTCTACCGTCAGTTTGCCAATCTGCACATCGTGTCCGGACCCGGCATGGAGCAGGTCAGGATCGGCGATTGCGCCATCATGGCGCTGCCGCATTGTCTGACTTCCGAGATTCTCAAACGTGAGCTGCAGCGCTGCCGTCCCAATCCCGACTGCCGATACAATGTACTGGTGATGCATGGCGTGGCGGCAGGCATGTCGGAGTTTTCGATGGCCGATCTGGGAGAACAGGAACTGCCGCTTGAGGTCATGGCGCCGTTCGATTATGTGGCGCTGGGGCATTATCACAACTTCAGGCAAGTGTCCCCTCGTGCCTGGTATGCCGGATCCACCGAGCGATTATCACAGGCGGAGCGGGAGACCGCCAAAGGTTTTGCCGAGATAACTCTCGAACCATTCAACGTGGAATTTCATGAGGTCGCTACTCGCACGATGATCGACGCCGCGCCGATCATGGCTGAGGGGAAGCGCGGGGATGAGCTGGCACAACTCCTGAAAGAGCGATTGGCCAGTGTAGACAGCTCGGACAAGATCGTCCGAGTGAATATCGAGGGAGTTACCGCGGAGACGCTCAAGACTTTGCCGGCCGGGCTGATCGCGGAACTCAAGCAGAGATCATTTGATCTGAATATCCACTTCCAACGCCCAAAAGAAACGCCATCAGGTCAGCCGTTTGGTCGCGCTGCGATCGGAAAGCTCGAGGCGGAGTTCGGCGAATATCTGGCTACAGTCGACTTGGCTGGTTTTGACAAGGAGCGCTTGTTACGCAAGGCGGCTCGTTTACTCAGCGACGAGGAATAGCAGCCCGCACGGTTGTCCGCCCGACAATCTCACTTGCTCCGAAGAGTCCTTGTGAAGGTCACTATCACCAGGCTCAGTATGCACGCCCAGGATAGGCACAAGAAAATCCATCCACCTGCCGTCATGTTGTCAAGTCCTCAGTAATATGTCTCTTCCTTGCGCCCTTTCCATGCATGGTATACCGCCACGCACAAGAGAGCAAATAACGCCAGGAGCACCAGCCGTATCCCCAGCACGAACGGGAGATTTGCTTCGGGCAGGCCAACCATCGTGATCACTTTCCACCATTCCGTCACCAGCCACCAAGCGACCATCACCAGAAGCGCGGTGGGGGTGACATACTTGATGATGTACTTGAACATCCCCGGTACTTTCATACTATGACCATGGTGAAGCTCTTCCCAGGCTTTGTCGATTCCGAACACCCAGGCAAGTAAGACTGATTCGAAAGTTGCCCCCAGGACGATCACCACAGTCCCACCCCAGAAATCCAGGTCATCGAGTACGCCGCGATGCAAGAACCAGACGGCGGGCTGACAGAGCACGAACGCTGCCGCGCCAAAGATCTTCACCGCTTTCTGGCGGGTCCAGTTGAATTCGTCTTCCATGAACGCCACCGCCGGCTGTGCCAGTGAGACCGATGACGTAACACCGGCAAGAAACAGCATGAGAAACCACAGGCCGCCGTAAACTGCACCTCCGGGGATTCCCGCGAAAATTTGTGGCATTGTCACAAAACCGAGATTGAACGAACCTGAAGTCGCGATGCTGGCAATATGTTGTGCGCCAAAAAAGATGAACGCTGCCGGAATCACGATCGAGCCGCCGATAATCACCTCGGCAAATTCATTCATCGAGGCTGCCGTCAGACCAGACAGCGCCACGTCATCGGTCTTTTTCAGATAACTTGCATAGGTTAGAATCACGCCCATGCCAAGCGACAGTGTGAAGAAAATCTGTCCCGCTGCAGCCATCCAGACTTTAGGATTGCTCAGAGAAGAGAAATCCGGATTCCAGAGAAAACCCAATCCGTGGATCGAGTCCTGGTCGGGTGGGGCGCCTACCGGAGCGTCTAACGTCAACACACGGACAGCCAGGACGATCCCAAAAATCAGCAGGGCTGGTAAAGCCCAGCGGCACAGACGTTCAACCCCTCCCTTAATGCCAAAATACGTCGTGGCGATATTGAGCACGAATGTAATCAGAAAGAACACGAACGCCGGCGCGGTGCCTGAAAACGAACCGGTGCTCCCGACCCCCTGGTACCAGTGAAGAAAATTGACATAGTCTCCGGCTGTTGCCAGATTGAGTTTTCCAGTCAATGAATAGAACGCGTAGGCCAGACACCATGATTCGATGTAGACATAGTACATGTAAATGATGAATGGCCCGACGATTCCGGCCACACCGAAGTACTTTATGAAACGATTCTTTCTGTAAAGCGATTGGAAAATTCCCGGTGCCGATGAGTGGTTGAATCCGCCGCCGAACCGTCCGGCGGTCCACTCGACCCACATGAGCGGGATGCCTACGACCAGCAGCGCTACAAAGTACGGGATCATGAACGCGCCGCCGCCATTCTCGGCGGCCTGGGTGGGAAACCGCAAGAAATTTCCGAGGCCGACCGCTGACCCCGCCACCGCCATGATAATGCCAAGCTTTGATCCCCAGCGCTCTCGCTCTTTTCCCATAGGCCTACCTTGTTCCGGGTTGTATAACTCTCTTTGGACAAACCAAAAGACGATGGACCCGCTATGTCAACAAAGATAATCGAGCTGGCTATTTTTTCGTTGACGGCTGTTTGAGGGATAACTACCCTATCGGCGGTACAACGAGCTACTACGAGAAAGAGGAATCTGAAATGAAAAAGACAGCATGGATTGTCGCAATAGCCTGTTTGCTTTTTGGTCTCAACGTCGCGGCCTACGATGCCGTCGGTACGGCTTTTGGCGCCCTGACCACAGCGCAGTCGCTGGGCCAGGGGAAAGCCAATATCGGGGCCGGTGTCGGTATTGCCGACGCTACTTCGGTGTTCGGCCAGCTCAGCTATGGACTATCCAAGTACACCGACGGGCGCTTGAAACTCGGCCTCGTTGACGACTACAATACCGAGTTGGCGTTCGGAGCCGATTTCAAATGGCAGTTCCTCTCCACGACCGGTGACAGCCGGCGTCCGATGGACATGGCGCTGGGCGGCTTCTTTGAGTTCACCGAATTTGGTGGCCAGACGCTTTTCCAGTTCGGCGGGCAGTTTTTCGGCTCCCGCAGTTTCAGGATGAGCAATGGATCCGCACTCACCCCGTACGGACGGTTTAATGCCCGACTTGAGTCCATTGAAGATGCCGACACCAAGATCCGTTTTGGCCTCAATGGCGGCTGCGCGTGGGCTGTGTCTACTACCATCAATCTCTATGGCGAGTTTCAACTCGACGGCAACGACGGTGTCTTTTTTGGCATCGACTTTAACATGATGTGATCGGATTCCTGAAGCTGATTCCAAAGCCCCGACTGTCGGGGCTTTTTAGTGTATGACCTACTTTGATGCCGCCGTTCTGGGAATTGTGCAGGGACTAACCGAGTTCCTTCCGGTCTCGTCGTCCGGTCACTTGGTGCTTGCCGAGGCGCTCTTACATGTCAAAAAACCGGGTGTCACCCTTGAGGTGATGGTCCACTTGGGTACACTTGTCGCGGTCATTATTTATTTTTGGAAACAACTTTGGCGGCTGATGAAGGCACTGTTCAAACGGACCATGGCCCGCGAGCGGGCCTTGATTCTGTACTTGATTGTCGGCACTATTCCGGCAGGCTTGGCGGGCATTCTCCTTAAGGACTTCTTTGAAAAGACATTCTCAAACCCGGTGGAAACATCGATTGAGCTGATCATCACCGGGTTGATTCTTCTGGTGCCGCGCTTCTTTCGAGCGGGCACTGGGCTAGTCGCACTCCCGTCGGCCGTTGTCATGGGAATCGGACAAGCGATCTCCATCCTCCCCGGGATATCCCGTTCCGGTACGACTATCGTATCGGGAATGCTTATGAAAGTGGAACCGGCGCTGGCGGCGGAGTTTTCCTTTCTTCTCTCTATACCGGCTATCGGTGGAGCGATTCTGTTAGAACTGAACGATCTGTTCGAAATGGAGGGTCAGGTCGCAGGGCAGTATCTCTTCGCTGCCCTCCTGTCCTTCATCTTCGGCCTCATCTCCGTTTACTGGGTGTTGAGGTCTGTGAAACGGGGCAAGTTCGAGTACTTCGCCTACTATTGTTTTGCCGCCGGCCTGCTGGGGCTGTATCTTTTTCTGTAGATGTCTCGTCATTTCCTGGTAATACGGCTGGGGTCGCTGGGGGACGTTCTCCTGACTTCCGCAGCACTAATAAATCTGAGAATCTCCTTTCCCGATTGCCGCATCACCTGTCTTACGAAGCGCCGGTTTGCCGGTCTGGTTGCAGCCATGACCGGAGTCGACGAGGTGATCGCAATCGATAACGATGCCGGTTTTTCAGCACTTTTCAAACTGCTGCAGGACCTCGACAACGGCCGTTTCACCGATATAGTCGATCTCCACGGCAATTTCCGGTCGTGGTTTTTGCGTCAGATCGTAAGTGCGTCGCAAAAGACAGTGTATCCCAAGCGGCGATTCGAGCGATGGCAGATCGTTCGGACCCACCAGTATCCGTCGCAATGGCCGCACACCATTGACCTCTACAACGATACCGTTACCCAGCTTGGTGGGCGGGTATTCTGTCGAAGGCCGGTACTGCCGCTGCACACACTACGTCCGACTACAGGCGATTTTCAGCCATCCTTTCATTCGTCAATATGTATTGCTCCCGGCGCGGCGCATCCCAACAAGCAATGGCCGATCGCCCGATTTGAAACGGTCGCACGTGAACTACATAAGAGACATGGCTGCCGAATTTTCTGGGTGGTGACCCGTGTCGACCAGGGGAAAGCACAACTTGCTTCCGAGTTGCGAGGCGAATCATTCGTCGAACTTGTCGATCAGCCTATCGAGCAATTGGCTACTTTGTTCGCGCAATGCCGTTTGGTGATCGCCAACGACTCCGGCCTGATGCACTTGGCCTCCGCGGTCGGAACGCCGGTCATCGGCATATTCGGCCCCACGCATCCCTCGCTGGGGTTTGCACCGCGTGGTCAGTTCGATAGAATTGTCCAGGTGGACGAGTCATGCCGACCCTGCTCTCTCCACGGCAAGAAGCCCTGTTGGCGCGAAGAGCGATACTGCTTCACCCGTATACAGCCCGAACAAGTCCTTGCGGCGGCAGAGAGCATACTGACTTCACGGATCAACACGATGCCCGCGTTGTTTGTCGACCGCGACGGTACCCTGACGGTTGAGAAACACTTCATCTCCGATCCGGCGCAACTGGAACTCATCCCCGGAGCCGCAAACGCACTGGCCGTGATGAAACAGCGCGGCTATCATCTGGTAGCCGTGTCTAACCAGTCTGGTGTGGCACGCGGCTATTTCTCGGAGGCGGATGTCCGCGCCGTGAATTTACGGCTGGAAGAACTTCTGCAAGCTGAAGGGGTTGCGCTTGACGGTATTTACTACTGTCCGCACCACCCGCGAGGCACCGTGCCCGAATACGCCCGTTTCTGCTATTGCCGCAAACCGAACCCGGGTATGGCTGAGCAGGCAGCAAGAGAACTGGGGATCGACCTGCGCCGGTCGCTCGTCATCGGCGACAAGCTCGATGACCTCCATCTGGGGGACATTGTAGGTGCCCGGTCATTCCTCGTACGGACTGGCTACGGGCGGAAATCGGATGATCGCCTTCGGGAATCCGGCACCGCAGCTCATCGATTAGTGTTTGACGATCTTCCCGCCGCCGTACAACATGTTGTGGACCACAATCTATGATCGTCAAGGCGGCATATTCGGAACAACTCGATGATGACAGGGTAACATGTCATCTCTGTCCGGCGGAATGTCGGTTGACACGCGGGAAGCCGGGAATATGTCGGTGCCGGTTCAATCAGGACGGCGCCCTGGTGACCGACAACTACGGCGAACTGGTGACACTGGCTGTCGACCCGATCGAAAAGAAACCGCTGTATCACTTTTATCCCGGAAGTTTGATTCTGTCCACCGGGCCGAATTGCTGCAACCTCGGCTGCCTGCATTGCCAAAACTGGTCCATCTCTCAGGAAAAGACGCACACGACATACGTGAGTCCGGAGGAACTGGTGAATCTGGCGCTGGAACATAACACCCTTGGCGTGGCGTTTACCTATACGGAGCCGATGGTCTGGTTCGAGTATATCATGGATGTTGCGCCGCTGCTTCGCCAGAACGGTCAGAAAGTTGTACTGGTGACGAACGGATACATCAATCCCGATCCGCTCGAACAACTTATTGCCGTTACCGATGGCATGAATATCGATCTGAAAGGGATTCGACGCGAATTCTATCTTCGCATCTGCAAAGCGAAGATCGAGCCGGTCCTGGCGACCATCCGCCGGGTGGCCGCAAGCGATGTCCACCTCGAACTAACCAATCTGATCATCCCGGGAGAGAATGACACCGAACAGGAGGTCCGAGGGTTGATCGATTTTGTCGCCTCGTTGTCGGATGAAATTCCGCTGCACTTTTCGGCCTACCACCCGGATTACCAGCTTGACCGACCGTCGACCCCAACCGCGCTTCTTCTGCAAGCCCGCGATTGGGCCGCCCAGAAGCTGAAGTACGTCTACCTCGGTAATATCGCCTCCGCCGCCGGTTCAGATACCCACTGCCCTTCCTGCGGAAACCTGCTCGTGTCACGGACCGGCTATCATGCTCAGGTCGTCGGACTGGAGGGGACCAAGTGCGGCAATTGCGGACGCGAAAGCGGTATCAAACGATAGTACAGGTGGAATCAATGGATTCCGATAAGTATGGGAACTGGACGAATGTCGGTCTCACCTTCAATATCCGCTAACGGGTTTGATTCGGCCATTCGTCTTATTGGATGCATGTGACTGGCGGCGAACTCCGGTCTGAGAACTGATGACGGCAAACACCCACTATATTCGGCGTGCGGTTCTGCGGGTAGTCCTGCTTGCCATGGCGCTTGCATTATTCGCAATCCCGTGCCGTGCCCAGTACTACTTCGGCAAGAACAAGGTCCAGTACACCAGTTTCGACTGGCAGGTGATGACCACCGAGCATTTCAATATCTATTTCTATAAGGAAGAGGCCGATATCGCCCGTATCGCAGCCCAGGAAGCGGAAACTGCCTATGATCTTCTGTCCGCCCGGTTCAACCACGAGGTCAAGCGGCGTATCCCGCTGATCATCTATTCGTCTCCAAGCTATTTCTCCCAGACCAATGTCATCCCCGGCTTGCTGCCGGAATCTGTGGGCGGGTTCACGGAATTCCTGAAAGGGCGGGTGGTCATCCCGTTCCATGGTTCATATTACGATTTCGTTCATGTCATCCGGCATGAAATGGTCCATGTGTTCCAGCTCGACAAGATGGAAACTGTCACCAGTCGCCAGGCGCGTATCCGCTACGGCTACTTGCCACTGTGGTTCACGGAGGGACTGGCCGAGTTCTGGTCAAAGGAGTGGGACACAGAAGCAGACATGATCCTCAAGGATCTGGTGATCGACGGCCAGCTTCCGGCCATCTCCGACCTCTATGTCGTTCAGGGCACGTATTTCATGTATAAGATCGGGGAATCGATCTGCCAGTTTATCGATTCCACTTATGGTCCGGACAAGCTCGTGCTTCTGTTCGACAACTGGCCCAAAGGACGGGATTTCGACGATGTCGTGCAATTGACGCTTGGCGATAACCTCGGACAAGTGTCCCAGAAATGGCACTATGCGCTCAAGCGGAAGTACTTCCCCGAGATCCAGGATCTGGGCCTTCCGAAAATGGACTCGCGACAGGTCAATGCCGACGGCTACGCGGTGAAAGGTGTGCCGATTCACTGGGATGATGGCACCGGCGCCAAGGACTGGATCATCTTCAAGGCTAATCGTCTCGGCTACACCGGCATTTACATGAAACCTGCGGGAGAAGCCAAAGGACCGGTCAAGACATTGGTCAAAGGGGAACGGTCTGCCAGGTTCGAATCACTCTACCTGCTTCGGTCAGGTATCGATGCCCACGATTCCGGGCTGGTAATCTTTTCATCCAAGTCCAAAGAGCGGGATGTTATTTATCTCTACGATCTCAACCGGGAGAAGATCATCGGACAGTTTCAGTTTGAGGATCTGGTTGCCGCGCTCTCGCCGCGGTTCTCATCCGATGCCCGACAGGTGGTCTTCTCCGGCATGAAAAAGAGCGGCTACTCCGATCTGTATGTTCTGGACCTCAAGTCCTCGACGTATCGAACTCTTACCAGCGATATCTATTACGACGCCGATCCGGCCTTTACGCCTGATGGCTCCAAAGTGGTTTTCTCGTCTGACCGGGCTTCAAGTGGCATGACCGGGGCGATCAATCTTTTCGAGTTGGACCTGTCCGACAGAAGCATTCGTCAGCTTACCTTCGGGCATTTCCGAGACCAGTCGGCACAAGTGACGGCGGATGGCATATACTTTTCGTCCGACCGCCTTGGTACCTACAACCTGTTTGCCCTCAGACCGGACGGTTCGCTGAGCCGCCAATCGACCTATGTTACCGGCGCCTTCGATCCGCGGCCGACGCACAACGATTCTGCTCTGGTTTTCACTGGTTATCAGGATCAGATGTTTCAGATATACCAAATGCCGCTGCTTAAAGAGCCGCTGTCGGTGACGCAGGTGGCCACTGCCGACAGCGTTCCCTGGCAGCCGCGGCGCATCGACGCCACAACCAGCCAGGCAACGATCTCCTATGAGGCCAAGTATTCATTCGACATCGCTCAGTCATCAGTCGCCTACGATCCGATCTATGGCTCGATCGGCGGTTTGCAGGCAGCCATTTCCGACGTCCTTGGGAACAAGGCATTCCACTTTCTCCTGACCAATACCGCGCGGACCAACGACCAGTTGCTGTCGTCATTCAATCTTGGCGTTACCTACATTAACCGGGAGAAGCAGCTCAATTGGGGGGTCGGGGCGTTTCACCTGTTCAACGAGTACTACAACGACTTCGATGGCTACTATTTCGAGCGGCAGGCCGGTGGTCTCGGTCTGTTCAGCTACCCGGTGTCAAAATTCCAGCGCTTTGATTTCACGACGTTCGGCAGATACTCAAAGAAGGACCGCAGCTACGGTCTCAACTCGCGTGAGGTGGTGTTGCTGTCCAATTACGTGAGCTGGATATACGACAATTCGCTATGGGATGTCACCGGTCCCCTTGAAGGTCGGCGCTATAACCTGACCGTCGGCCTGACGACGTCGCTCAATGAAGGCAAAGTGTACAATCGATTGGCGTTTGGTGACATCCGTCACTACTTCCGTCTCGGCAAATACTCCGCCTTCGCCAATCGGCTGTTCGCCTATTCCTCAAGCGGCATTGAACCTCAGCGCATTTACCTTGGCGGGAGCTGGTCGTTCCGTGGATTTGACCGCCGCGCATTCTATAACCGCAACATCCTTTTTTCCTCGACGGAGTTGCGCTTCCCGCTCATCGATGCCCTCGTCATCGGTTTTCCTTTCGGCGGTCTCGGGTTCCAGGGGATCCGGGGGGCGCTGTTTTATGACACCGGCGCAGCATGGGACGATGAGTTCGACCGTTTCTACGGGTCATTTGGTGCCGGCTTCAGAGTGAATCTGGGATATATCATCGTCCTCCGATTTGATTTTTCACGAACGACCGACTACCGGACCATCAGCCCGTCAACCGACTTTGATTTCTTCTTCGGGTGGAATTTCTGATGTCGCAATCACGATTTGTCATAAGCTGCATGGTCGCCGGACTACTCCTGGCCGGTTGTTCTACGCAATTCAGGTTCAAGAAGGAGATGCTCGCTCGTCCGTCCGCGTGGCAGTTCCCGCGCGGTACGATCGACGGACGCGGCGCGCTGGAGTCCGCCTCATTCTCCGGAGAATTGAAGAAAGTATGGGAAGCCAGGCTGGGGGACAAACCGGCGGGACCTCTGACCGTGCAGAATGGCCTGTTGGTCTACGCCAGCAGCCGCAAGCGGGTCCGATTTTTCGATACAGAAACGGGCGAGAATCTCGGGATGATACGAATCAAAGGAGTTCCTCAGACCGGGGTCGTCATGACCGGTACGCAAGCCTTTGTCGGCGTTATGCCTCCGCAGGACAAAATTCTCGGACTGGACCTGTGGCGGAGAAAAGTCATCTGGAGCTTTCCCATAAAGGACCCGGCTCCCGGGTCGATAATAGTAAGTAACCGCCTGATAATCAGTTCCGTGGCGGGCCGGGTAACCGCCCTGGCTCTCGAGAATGGCCACAAGGACTGGCAGGTGGATACCGAAGGCAGGCTGCTTGGACAGGCGTCGGCCAACGACAGCTTGATCTTCCAGCAGACTGACCGCGGTGACCTGATGGCGCTCGCGGTCTCCGATGGTCGCCAGGTGTGGCGCACTCATCTTGATGGGCCCTGTGCTGGCGCTGTAGCTGTCGCCGGATTGCTTTATGTCGGCGATGTTCTCGGCAATCTGCTGGCGCTGACACCGGATTCGGGCACGATAGTCTGGCGTGTCAACGTCGGCAGTCCCATGTGGGGCAGCCCGACTGTCGCCGGCGACCGCGTCGTGATTGGACACAGCGGCGGTGACTTGGTTGCCTTGGACAGTCACACCGGCGAGAAGATATGGACATACAGTACTCTGGAAGTCGTGAAGAGCTCGCCGATAGTGGTCGGGCAATATGTTGTGGCTGGTACGATGGGAGGGAAACTGGTGTCGCTGCGACTCGGAGATGGTACGCTGGTATCGCAACAACAGCTGACCGGCGCAGTGCAATACGGACCGGTGAGCGACGGTCGCCGTATCTTGGTGGCGACGCAGTCGGGACGAATAGTCTGTTTTGGAGAAAGCAATGACCAACTCTCCCAAAGTCATCACTGAAGCTCGGCTTCGGACGAGCATCAACGAACTGGCGCACGCCGCCGTGCTTGAGATGTCCATGGCCTGCCGCAAGCTCTCCATCTATAGCTCGGGGCATCCGCTGGGACTGGCGGCTATTGAAAAACCGTACCTGGTGCTGAACCGTATCTTCAGCTTCCGCAAATACATCAACATCCACACGCTGCGTGGCCAGCTATACGTGTGTAATATTGCGCTCAAGGAATCAGTGTTCACCACGCAGATTCTCCAGTACATGCAGATTCTCGACCTCACTGCGCTCCTGTTCGAGCGCAGCATGACCCTCGGGGATTTTACCCATTTCATGGAGCGGTTTGTACGGCGGATGCGCCAGGAGGACCCGGAATATCTGATGATGGACTATCTGTCCCATCGCGGCGTTACGTCCGTCGAGGTCAACTCCGAAACCGCCTTTCGCATATTTGAAACACAGCGCCAGTACCGTGGCGATGTTGACGACGATTTCTCCGTCAAACGCCTGGTGCTCGACGCTCTCGGCACCGATCCGGTTCCCCTGGCAAAGTTCAACGAGGCGGATGAAGGGAGTCTGTTGGAACTGGGAATCGACTTCGACCGACCGATCGTGAAATACCTGATCCCGGAGAGAGTGACTTCGATCCCATACGCATCGATCCGCGCCGCGCTGGAGCAGTTGGCGACAAGCATAAACACCGGTGGGACAGAGCGTACGGATTACAAGGCAAACGTTGACCAATACATGTCGCTGTTTAAGTTGGTGGAACTGCACCCGGACCGCGAGAAGATCATCGCCAATCTCGATGACGCCTCCATCCGCTCCAGCGCCCGTCCGCGCAAGCAGGTGTCAGATGACACCAGCCGTACCGGCGCCATCAAGGTGAGCACCTTGAGCCGAATGGATGCCGTGCTCGACGAGTTGTTTTGCCCCAGTCACAGTCATTATGATATCAACGAGTTCTGCGATGCTTTCCGCCGGCTTCTCAAGACCGGCCAGCGGGCGAAGGCGGAGGAAGTTACCCTGCACCTTCTCGGCCTGCTGCGTGACGCCAATCCGTCATTTCGGCAGAAAGCGCTGGGCCTGCTCGCGGCCTCTATCGACGAGCTCAACCTACTCACCGATGCCGCCATACTGGAGACAGCCATCGCTACCATGGTAGACCATCTGGCGCACAAGCGCGAAACCTACGAGTATTCCGAATTGATCTGGAAATTGAGCCAGAAATCTCTCGCCGAGAAACGGTACGATTGGCTGGCGCGGATCGCCGCGGCCATGGCCGCCCGGCGGCATTTCGACCGCGAAGTCACGGTCTATGATTCCATGGCGGTGAAAAAGGCATTTGAGATGCTGAATCGCTCCGACGTCATCGAGCGACTGATCAACGAACTGATTGCCGGAGAGCATGACAAGGCCGGCGCCATCAAACAGATTCTGGTGGCGATCGGCAGCGAAGAGGTTGCTCTGGCACTCTCGCAGATCATCGCCCATCCGGTCAGGCAGGTCCGGCAGCAATCCCTCAAGGTGCTGGCCGAGCTTGGGAAAGCCTCTCTCAAGATTTTCTCGCGGATAATCGTCGATGATTCCTGGTTTGAGCGGGATGCCGAACGGTTCGAGCTCCCCGATGCCAAATGGTACACCATCCGCAATTCCATTTTCGTCCTCGGTTCGCTCAAAGACCCTGAGGGTGTGATTCCACTCCGGCTCAGGATCAGCGACCACGACATCCGTGTCAGGCGCGAAATCGTCAGTGCGCTCGAAAAAATCGGTGGGGACGAAGCGGTCGACCTGCTTGTCCTGATGGCCGAAGACGAGGCGCGGGAAATTCGTGAGAGCGCCATCAGCGCCGTCGGTGTCATTGGCAGTGCCGACACCGTCCCGCTGCTTATCGATGTTGCCCGTCGGAACTCCTCCGAGGCGATCCGTGCCGTCTCGGTGATGGGCAAGCTTGGCGGTCCAGAGGCCAAGAACTACCTGAGCCAGCTATTAGAGGACGAAAACGCCCTTACTACTCTCTCGGCCGGCAAAGTCTCCAAGGAGGACCTCCGCGTCGCTGTGGTGAAGGCGTTGGGTGCAATGGGGTCTGAGGCGATCGAGAAGATCCGGAAGTACCAGGCGAGCCTTTCTGCTGCCCAGAAGCTATTTTTCAAGAACTCCCCGGTCAACCGGGCGATTGCCGAAGTTCTCAACCGAAAATAATCGCGCCACCCCTGCCTTCCTGACACTTAGATGTCAAGAAGGCATTTATGTTCTGCCATTTCCTGCCAGTTAAGTGCCAATATGGCACGATGATTTCGTGATGACGTTCAGCCATTTTGTTAATCTATTGTCAATCAATGCATTACATAACTTGGCACGACCGTTGTATTACCTCAGGGTGTGAGAAACGAAAACAGAAATCAGAAAGAGGAGGTATGTACAATGACCAGCTTGATGGTGAGACCGTTTAACGGATGGACCCGCGAGGTTGACCGCATGTTCAACGACTTTTTCAATGTCCCGGCGTTCCGGCATGATGTCGATGCCGACTTCGCGCCGCGCGTCAACATCAAAGAGACCAAGGATGACATCCGTTTGACTTTCGAGCTGCCCGGCTTGGACAAGAAGGACATCAAGGTAGTCGTCACCGACGGCAACCTGGTGGTCTCAGGCGAGCGGAATTTCCGCGAAGAGCAGAAGGACGAAAACTCCATCCGAACCGAAATCCGTTCCGGCAAGTTCTGCCGCACCTTCACGCTGCCCGATACGGTGAAATCCGACAGCGTCTCGGCTGACTACAAGAACGGGATGCTCGAGGTCAAGCTCGCCAAGCTTGAGGAAGTGAAGCCGAAAGAGGTCGAGATCAAAGTCTCGTAAGCGCACCGAACAGAGTGCATTGGGTTGATCGAGGTGGAAGGCTGGTCGGTAACGACCAGCCTTTCTGGTTTGCGAGGTGTACGGACGTGTGAGTCATTGCGAGACGACGCGATTCGCGGCGGCGAAGCAATCTCGGATCCCCGTCGTGGCCACAGAACGAGATTGACTTCGGCGAAGCGCCTCGCAATGACTGAACTGTCGTTCTGGGGACTGTGCGCAACTAAGAGGAGAGTGTCGTCGCGTCGAGCGGAGTCGAGACGCGAAGTGTGGTGTGTGCCGGAATGGCTCGGAATGGTTCTCGTCTTCGCTCGAACCGACGAAGGAATGCCGCAGCTGGAGCAATGGACTACCATTCACGATTCACTGGTTGCGTCAGGTCCTGCGCGAGGCTTCCGAGTGTGTGACCTGACGCATGCCCCGTGTGCCGCCCTGAGCGAAGACGAAGGCTTGCGGCGGGTGAAGGCGTGGTAGGTCGGGTTCCGAGATCGCTTCGACCGAGAAACCCGACACAGAAGAAACGCTGCAATGCCCGTTGCGTCTGGTCCTGCGCGAGGCTTCCGAGCGTGTGACCTGACGCACGTGCGGCGTGACGCCCTGAGCGGAGTCGAAGGGCGAACGCAGTCAAATGGACCAAAGGTGGTGACATGAAATGGCCAAAACCTATTACGACATACTCGGCGTGAGCGAGACCGCTTCACCGGATGAAATCAAGAAGCAGTTCCGCAAACTGGCCAAGAAATATCACCCGGACCGAAACAAAGGAGACAAAACCGCCGAAGCGACATTCAAAGAGCTCTCTGAGGCGTACGACACCCTGTCCGACCCGAAGAAGAAGACCGAATACGACCAGATGCTCAAGTATGGCGCCTTCGCCAATGCTGGACCGTACGCCTCCGCCGACCACGGATTCGACTGGTCACAATTCGGCGGCAATGGCAGCACGCGCGTGCATGTCGAAGGGTTTGACAATATCGATGATCTCGGCGAATTGCTCGACTCATTGTTCGGCGGCCGCGCGGGCGGCCCGACCGGCAGCAGGTTTGACTTCAACATGGGGCGATCTCAGGAGAACCAGCCTCGCAAGGGACGCGATGTCGAAACCGAATTGAGCGTATCTTTCTGGGAAGCAATTAGCGGCGCCGAACGGCTTCTCTCTCGCGGGCGTGGCCGCGAACGATTGAAGGTGAGAATTCCTGCCGGTATCGAAGATGGCGGACGAATCCGCCTGACCGGACAGGGGGAACCGGGCTTGTATGGTGGCCCGAACGGTGATATACTGATTACGGTGAGGGTTATGGCAGATCCTGTGTTTAGCCGCAAAGGGAACGACATCTACACCTTGGTGGAGATCCCATTCACCGAGGCGATCCTCGGCTGCAAGAAAACTATCTCAACTCTCACGAAAAGCGTCTCCCTGACTATCCCGCCGGGCACACAGCCCGGCACGCTCATGCGTCTGAAAGGCCAAGGCCTTGCCGTCGGTGGCGACCAGGGGGATTTGTACGTAGAAGTGAAGGTGACGATTCCGAAGCGATTGTCGGAGAAGCAGAGGAAGATGATGGAGGAATGGGAGAAGTAGGACAGCTTGAAGAAGGGTTGTGTGGGCGCGGACAAAAAGATGACCGTTGGGTGCGCCGCAACTTGCTGTGGGTCGCCTAAGGTCATGCGAAACATGTATGGATCGCACAGCAAGCCTTCGACTTCGCTCAGGCCGACGGCGGTGGAGTACCCCTGTGAATCTGGTTAGTAATTTCAACACGAATATCGAGATTGACTTTATGAAAAGGCCGACGTCTACAGTACCTTACGGGTAACTCAAACCAACCGTAAGGAGAGGAGACGCGGCCATGAGTAATGTCTATGTTGGCGTTGATTTGCACAAGCAGAGTTTC
>JBFMDV010000003.1 GCA_040753875.1 Candidatus Zixiibacteriota bacterium
TCTTTTCGTGGCTCCAGTGGCAGCGACGTATCCTCGTGCGTTGGGAATACTACACCGCTAATTTCCTGGGCTTTGTACAACTCGCCTGTACCCTCATCCTGCTAAAGCAATTTTGAGATAGGTTCTAATGAAAACCTAGTCGATTTGATCATCGCGTTTTGCGTAAATACTAAGAATGATGCAGTTCTAGATCCGACTTGTGGGACGGGGACTTTCTTAATCCGCTCTTATGACCGCCTGAAGACCCTCGGAACGACAAGGCACCAGCAGTTGCTTGCTCAGATCTGGGGAGTGGACATTGCCCATTTTCCTGCCGAACTAGCTACAATCAATTTGTACCGAAAGAACATAGAAGATTACGCCAATTTCCCGCACATAATTGCCAGAGACTTTTTCGAAGTATTACCAGGACACATTCATGAATTCCCTGCACCCAAACCAGGCAAAGGAGACAAGGCTATCAAGGTCCCAATGCCACAGTTTCAAGCAGCTGTCGGCAATTTCCCATTCATTAGACAGCTGCTCATCGAGCGACAGGTACCTGGGTACAAGCAGCAAATCGCCCAAGTCTTATCAAATGAATGGCGGAAGGACTACCCTGATCTGTTTAGCAATGGCGATCTAAAGCTGTCAGGACAAGCAGACATCTACGCCTATATGTTCTTTCATACAGCTGCACATGTACAAGACGGAGGAAGGCTTGGATTCATCACTTCTAATTCGTGGCTGAATACATCGTACGGCTATGAGTTGCAGAAGTTTTTTCTGAAGAACTTCAGGCTGATTGCTATCATTGAATCTCGTTCTGAGGCGTGGTTCTCTGATGCTGCGGTGAATACTATTGTAACCGTTTTGGAGAAATGCAAGAGTAAGGAAGCGAGGGACGCGACTCCAACAAGGTTTATCCAGATCAAAACGCCTTTGGCAGAGGCGATTCCTTGGGAAATTCAACAAGCGGACAAACGATGGGGGGGGTTGGATAAGCTTGTCTCTCAGATCGACTCGCTGCCTGCACCTGCAGCTGGTGAAATTCTGACATATGAAGACTCAACACAGCGAGTCAGGTCAAGACGCCAAGGTGATTTACTTTCTGAACTTGAAGGAACAGGGCGGACCGCCAAGTGGGGAGTGTTCCTAAGAGCGCCACGTGTTTTCTTCGAAATGACGAAGCGACTGCTTGCATCCTTCACGCAACTGCAAGAGGTTGCGGCAATCCGACGGGGGTACACGGCCGGGATTAACGAATTCTTCTACGTGTCTAGAGAGACCATTGAGCATTGGCAAATAGAGCCGCAATTCCTAAAACCGGTCATTCGCTCGCCAAAGGAAGTTAGCTCAATCAAACTGGCAACCGGGGACGTGTCGCATAAGATTTTGCTCTGCCAGACCGACAAGGCCACTCTGCGTAAGATGAAGTGTCTAGGTATTCTGCGTTATATTCGATGGGGAGAGAGTCGCAGCACGAAGGAGGGTAAAAAATGGCCTGAAGTCCCTTCAGTCTCCGGACGACCACTCTGGTATAACTTGGGCGTGCGCGAACCAGGCACGATATTGCTTCAGATGATTACAAATGACCGTTTTTTTGCAGTGTATAACCCTAAACACATTCATGTGGATCACAACCTGTTCGAGGTATTCCCAAATGACTCGGCTGACGAACGAGGGCTTCTCGTCTATCTCAATTCGACAGTGTTCGCTCTCATTCGTGAAGTGGGAAGCCGGGTAAACCTCGGTGATGGAGCTGCCAAGACTGAGGGCATCGACTGGGAGCAAATGCCCGTTCCAGATTCACCGACCTTGAAGAAGCTGGGCGCGCATTGGCACCTACTTGAACGGATCATGAATCGTGCTATGCAGCCAATCGCTATTGAAGTGCGAAGGCCGGACCGCCAAACACTCGACGCAGCCGTCATGAAGACGCTCGGAATTGATGATCAGTCATTGCAGGAGATGCTTTATGAGGGGATTACGGGTCTGGTGGAGGAACGCATTCAGCTTGCCCAATCGCGCAAACGAGTGCGTATCCAAAAGGTCGCCCGCGACATTGAAAAACTCAAAGACCAAATCGTTGAAGATCTTTTTCCCGACGGCACCAAGAGATTCCCGGATGCCTTTGTGGACGCGAAAGCCATGACCAATGCCGAGGAAGTAAGCGTTCCTGATGGTACACTTCGACTTGGTCCTTCCTTCTTCGGGCGGTGTGAGGTCGTCAGTGATAATGGTCAACGCATCGAATTGGAGGATGAAGACACTGCTGCGTTCATAGTCTACTCTCAACGGCCCAATTTACACATCATCAGGATTCCTGCGAGTAGAGCGGCAGTTAGGCGCGCAAATACGCTGTATGAATCTTATCTGCAGAGAACCTGCAAGCTTGTGGAAGCGCATATCTTCGAAAGAACCCTGGATCACAAACTCTCAGAGCTTCTTACCCGACAAATTCTCGAGGAACTGGGTATAACTCTCGCTCGAAAATAGATTCCACCAGTATCGTCAGTCGGACTTTCGTGAACTACCCCCTACGCGCGGGATTTGATCTCTTTGATCAGCTCGTCGGTGAATTCGGTGGTGGAGCAACTGCCGCCGAGGTCGTTCGTCAAATGGTGCCCCATCGCCAACGACAACACCATCGCCTTCCAGATTCGGTCCGCCGCCTCCGGCTCGCCAATATGACGAAGCATCAACAACGACGAGAAAATAAGCGCGGTCGGATTGGCGATGTTCTTGCCTGCAATGTCCGGCGCGGTCCCGTGCACCGCCTCGAACACCGAGTACTCCTCGCCGATATTCGCGCCCGGCACCACGCCCAGCCCACCCACCAGACCGGCGGCGAGGTCCGAGACAATATCACCAAACAGATTGCCGAGCAGGAGAACATCGAAGCGCGAGGGGTCCATCACCAGATGCATGCAGAGGGCATCAACGATTTTGTCCTCCGCCTTGATATCAGGGTACTCCTTGGCGACCTCCTCGAACACCTGCAAGAAGAGGCCATCGGAGATCTTCATGATGTTCGCCTTGTGCACGAGCGTGACTTTTTTGCGGCCGTTCTTGCGGGCGTATTCGAAAGCGAACCGGGCGATCCGCTGGGAGGCTTTTTCGGTCACCACTTTGATAGCGTTCACCACGCCTGGGGAGACCATGCTTTCGATGCCGGTGTAGAGGTCCTCGGTGTTTTCGCGGACGATGACCAGGTCGACTTTGTCGAAACGGCTCGGGACGCCGCCGATCGATTTGACGGGGCGGAGGTTGGCGTAGAGGTCGAGTTTCTGGCGGAGGGTGACGTTGGCGGAGCGGAACCCTTTGCCGACGAACGTGGTGAGCGGGCCTTTGAGAGCGACTTTGTTTTTCTTGATGGAATCGAGGAGGCCATCAGGGACCGACTCGCCGTATTTCTGGATGGCGGCGGCGCCGGCATCGAAGCGCTCCCAGGCGATATCGACTCCGGCGGCCTCGATGACGCGGACGGTGGCGTCGGAGACCTCGGGGCCGATGCCGTCGCCGGGGATGAGGGTAAGGGTATGTTTAGCCATGCTCGTTTCTTTCCTTTGCTCGGTGCCCGCCCGATCGGTCAGGCTTACCGTCGCGCTTCGACTCCGCTCAGCGCGACACGCTGGGGAGACGCAGCCTCTCCTTAGTGTGCACCCACCGCAATCCTTCGACTACGCTCAGGACAACGGCGGTGGGGTGCCGGTTGGTGGCGCACAGCCGCCGGCCTGAGCGAAGCCGAAGGCTTGCCGTGCGAAAGCCCCATTCAACCTGACCGTGTCGATTCATATCGAGTCAGCCCCACAGCAAGCTGTGGGGCACCAACGCCGCTTCTATCGCACATCGACTCCGCTCCGTGCAGCACGTCTGAAGCAAGGGCGTTATGTCATCGCGCCGGGAATATGGACAATTCGGGGCGATTGTCAATGGGGGGTTAAGAGAGCGGCAGCACGCTCTTGATCGCCTCAAGCAACTCAGTCTTGTTGGCCATCGAAATCTGGCGGCCGGCGATCGGGAGGCCGGGGACAGTGCGGGCGTACTGGCGGAGTTTGACCACCGGCATGGCTTCGAGATCGTCGAGGGTGACAGTTCCGGCCTGGACCGGTTTGGGTGTGGGCGCAGAGATGGTTGCGGGGGTGGGAGTAGGCGCGGGTTTCGGTTTGGGGGATGGCTTGGGAGGGGCTGATATCGGCTTGGGTTTAGGTGCCGGTTTCGGTGGTGCAGGTCTGTTCGGTGGTGTGTGAGCGATGTCGCCGTTGGTGTACTTTTTCAGGAAGCGGACATAGGGTCGGAGCGGCTCAATTCCCTCGTCGGGGCGGGCGATGATGTGCATGGAGATGAGCTGGCCGGTTCGTTCGGCGGCAAGTGCTCCGGCCTCGACGGCGGTTGAGACTGATGCGCGGTCCCCCTCGATGCGGACAGTGACACGTCCACTCGTGCTCTGCTCGGCTGAGGCGATGGCGACCTCGGCCGCCTGGGTGGCAGCGCGGGTGGCTTCAATCGCACCCAGCATTCCCTTGGTTTCGATCAGTCCGAGCGCTTCGCGTGGCATGCTCCCAAAGAAACGGGAGCAGCGTACGGATGCAACCATAAAACAGGCAGACATCGTCTGTTCTACCGCTTCGCGTCGTGTGTTGCCAACCACACACATAAACAAAAAAAATCACCGTCCGCACTCCCCTCGAATGCGGACGGCGGGATACACCCTTAAAGATTCAGAAGCGTCTCCAATGCGTGAGCGTGTGACTGGCGCAAAGGAGTAACAATGACCAGCTTACCTATTGCAACGTTCGTGCCGGTCAGGGCATGTTGAACTGCCGGCAGGCCGTAAGTGATTGCTGGGGAGAAAGTTGTGATGTGGTGTGCGACGGAATGTGGGATTCGACTGTTGAATCAATTCGTATCAATCGACGAACCGTGTCTGAATAAAATGCGGCAAGTGCCTGATAAGCAGACACTTACCGCAACCAAGGAGATAATACGAAAGGTCGTATTTTTGTACGAGGGCCAACCCGAGGTCGGCCCTCGTAGGCGGTTCAACTGACGGTCGTCAGTTCACCGACCCGGAGGCGGCGGCTGACAGATACCGTTTCAATTTCAGGCGCACAGTTGCCTCGTGGACACCCAGCAACCGTGCGGCTTCGCACTTGTTGCCGTTGGTGGCCATGAGCGCCTCCATGATAAGCTGCCGTTCGAACTGGTGGACACGGTCGAACAGTGTCGCCCGCGCCGGAGCGGAGTCGCCGCCGAACAGCGAACGGGCCAGCTCCACCACGTCTCCCTCGGCAACCAGTTGCGCCATCACTTCGAGCCGGCGGACTTTGTTTTCCAGCTCGCGGATGTTGCCGGGCCAGTCGTAATCGACAAACTGCTTGACCAGTTCAGCCGGTACTTTCTGACCAGCCGCCAGAAGATGATGCCGTACCAGGAACTGCTCCAGCAGAAGCGGGATATCCTCTTTGCGCTCTCTCAGCGGCGGAATGTGGAAATGAATGCCACTCAGGCGGAAGAACAGGTCCTGACGGAACGTGCCCTGATCGACCATATCCTGCAGGTTTTTGTTCGTCGCCGCGACGAGCTTGATATCGAGCGCCACCTCCTGGGTACTGCCAAGCGGCAGGACCCTGCGCTTCTCGATCACGCCGAGCAGCTTAGCCTGGAGGCTGAGCGGGAGGTCACCGATCTCATCGAGCATAAGCACGCCGCCGTTGGCCGTCACAAACAGGCCCTGCTTGTGTGTAACCGCGCCGGTGAATGCTCCGCGATGGTAACCGAACAGCTCGGATTCCAGCAGAGTCTCCGGAAGCGAAGCGCAGTTGATGGCGACATACGGTTTGTCGGGGCGCACCGTGGCATGGAAATAGCGCGCCATATGGTCCTTGCCGACCCCGGTTTCACCGGTGATCAGGACCGGCAGATCGGTGCGCGTCAGCATGGCGATCTGCGCCTTGATCCTGAGAACTGCCGGTGCGACAGTCAGGTAATCGACCGGATCGTGCTCGATCTTCCCCTTCCTGTGGGAGGTTGTGTCCCCGGTGCGGGGTTTGTCCAGGTCGCCGATGAACTGATTGATCTCTTCCTGGCGGGCAGTGAGACCGCTTCGCATGTAGAACTCCTCGGCGCGGAAAAGATAGGTCATCCGTTCGCGTATGCTAAAAAGCTCCGAACGGCCGAGTGCGATCAGCGCCTCTGCCTTTTCGAATCTGACGCCGGATTCGGCCAGGAGATCGAGCCCCCTGAGGAAGCTCTGCCGCGCTTTGTCCTTATGGCCGAGCGCCTGGTTGATGAGACCGGCGAGCTTGTGCAGCGCACCCATCTCTACCAGTTGGTCAGACTTCTCCATGAGCGGCATTGCCTCGCTGACATACTGTTGCGCCCGGCGGTAGTCGCCGGTGCGGACCGACAGTTCCGCAAGGTGACGCATCACGCGAGCATCGAGCACGGACCGGGGGGCAATCGCCTCGGCCATCGTCAGCGCCCGCTGGAGCGATTCGCGCGCTTCGGCATGTTGATCCATCCGGTACTGCAACTCGCCCAGATAGGTCAGATAGACGACCTCATCCCGCTTGCGGTTCAAATGGACAATGAGCCGATACGCTTCGGCAAGCGATTCCGAGGCCTTGGCGTACTGCTGTTTCTGTATCTGCAGGTATCCCAGCGAGAGGAACGCCCGCTCGGTTTCGAGTTCGTCGGACAACCGCCTGGACAGGTCGACATTGATGAGCAGATGTCGCTCGGCCTCGTCGAAATCACCCGTGAAGGTGTAAATGCGGCCGATATTGCCCATCATGTAGGCGAGTTTCTGTTTGTCGTCAAGTTTCCTGGCGATGGCAACAGCATCCATGAGCAGGGCCACGGCGTTGCGATAGTCGCACTTCTGGAAGAGAAGTCCGGCCAGGAGGTTGAGGGCATCACTCTGTCCCGGGAGATTGTCGTTGCGCCTGAAGATCGATTCCGCATCGCGCCACGCTTTTTCCGCCTCCTTGAGTTCACCCAGATCGCGGAGGATCCGGCCGATGGTCACGCAGATGTCGGCCATCAGCGAGGTATCGCCGTCCTGGGCCGCCATGGCCTGTGCGCGACGGGCCAGGCGGAGAGCAATCGGGAGATGAGTCAGTGAGGCGTGTGCCTTGGCGGCGGCATGCAGGATCGCTCCAGCCTCGGTGCCACGGCATGATTCGAGAGCACTCTGGTGCATCTCGAAGCATGCAACGGCGCCGTGAAAGTCCCGCCGCTGGAGCAAGGCCATCAGTTCATGATGAATGCGCTCGCCTTGGCCGGATTTCTGGCTATGTGTATCCTGTATTTTCATCGTTCAGTTACCTGCTCCTGTTGAGTGCCCCGAACCATTCGATGCTGCGCCCGTGGTGCCGAGGTTTGACGGCAGCGACGAGGGCTGCTCCGTCGCCGGCACTGTTTTCGATTCGGGCAGAAGTCCCGGCAGAATGAAGCGATAGAAGAACAGGTCGATCAGCAGGTGGCCGGTGATGCGGGGTTGGGAAACGCTCGTGGAACCACTGCTGCTGATGTCGCCAATCGGCTCGGTGTAACCGTTGCCGCCCCAGGGGTGGTCATCACCCGGTTCAGTGCGGGCCAGGCCGTGCCGGCCGTACGGGCTGCTCACCGACCAGGTGGTGGTCGCGATGCCCAGCACTACCAGCAGAACCAGTGCTGCGAGGGTACGAATCCTTGTCATCGAAATACTCCTTGGTAAAAGGTTGTGCATATGTATAGCTCTCTTGTCGTGCAGATGGCGATGCGTGAGGAGGTGAGGGGGAAATTGCTTGTCACAGTTCCCTCTATAGTTAATATAGACTTGCTGACTCTCTCTGTCAAGTGGATTTCGCAAATGCTGCGCCGGACTCGGCACACTGACCGTCGCAGTTCCGCGTTGACCCCAGTCGAGGAGCGCAATATCTTCGTCAGTACAGGACGCAGACCGAATGACACAATTAGCTGCAATGGACCGCGACATTGACCTCAAACGGGCAGTGGCCCTGATTTTGATAGCGAGCTTCCTGTTCGCAACCGTATTAGTGGCGATCGGACGTCCTCTGCCCGCACTCGCCCTTCTGACGGCACCGGCTGTCGCATATTTGTACGCATCGCCGCGCGCCTGTTTTTACATTTTTCTTGTCAGTATTGGCTTCCATCTGCCCTATTTCATAGGGACTTTTGCCCTTTGGCCGTTCGATATCGCCTTAGTGGTGCTGTTTTCCGCGATCCTACTGGACTTTCTGTTACACCGGCAGACCGATATCCGTCGCACCGAGTACGATCTGGCGTTCTTTTTCCTCATTGGCGCCACCTGGCTGTCGGCCCTGTTCGCTTTCGACCGATCCCAGGCGATCGTGCCCTCGTTTCGTATCATGGCAATCTACATTGCGTTCCGGGCGGTTTTCAAGATGTCTTCCGAGATCGGTGTGAGAAAAATAGTTCTATTCTATATCTGGCAGGTGTTCGCGCTGTCAGTGGTAAATATTTTCCTATTCCTGATGGCTGGCGGCAAAGAGCGCGTCTTTGGTCCATCGTGGCTGGCGTTTGAAAACTACAGCATGACGGCGGTGCCGATGGCACTCGCCTTTTTTATCTGGGCGGACTCCACGCGGGAAAGACTCATGTATGCCCTCGTTGCGATCGTCATTCTGTTTGCGGTGGCAGCATCCGGTTCCCGCGGCTCAATGCTGGCCATAGCGCTGGCGCTGCCGGTTCTGGTGATCGCAGCCCGGTGGAAGGCGTGTCGCGAAGGGAACCGGGGAGCAGTTCAGGCCGCCAATAGGATCATCGTCGTAGCTGGAGTCGGCGTTGCTCTGGTACTGTTTCTTGGAACAGTGCTCTTCGGCGGGTTTCTCGAACGAGTTGGTGAGTTAGTTGACTCGTTCACGCGGCCACAGGGAACAATAGCACTTCGGCTTGTCCTGTGGAAAGCGGCCATCGAGGGGTTTCTCACGAGCCCGCTCGTGGGGATCGGCATCGGCAACTACACCAGTGTCGACCAGATCATCCCCGCGATCAAAGCTGAGCCGGTCTGGTATTACATCCGGGGAATGACTGCCCACAACGTGGTGCTTCATTATCTTGCGGAGACGGGAATCATCGGCGCTGCCGCATTGCTCACCCTGGCCGGGACCGGGCTGGCGACGGCACATCGGCGGTTCCGTCCGGCTATGGGCAACCGTGATACACAGGTAACGGCGGCGCTGTTCATCATGATGGTTGTGTTTGTCATGAGCTTGTTCTTCATGCGGGCCTGGACCTGGTCTCAGGAGGGGTACGTGCTCGCGATCATATTTGGACTTAATGCCGCGTCGGGATGGGGCTGCCCCGGCGATTCATCGCAGACATGCCCAGACTGAACCCGAAGAGGATTGCCGCCTTCCGGCGGAAGATACTTAGATTTTACAAACGGCACGGCCGCGACCTGCCGTTTCGCCGCACGTGCGACCCCTATAGGATTGCCGTCGCCGAGATCATGCTCCAGCAGACGCAGGTGGAGCGGGTTGTCCCCAAATACGAGTCATGGGTCGCGCGCTGGCCGGACTGGCAGACGCTGGCCGAAGCAACAACTCGGCAACTACTCGCCATGTGGTCAGGGCTGGGGTACAACCGAAGGGCGTTGTATCTGGGGAAGCTGGCCCGTGACGTTGTGGAAAATCACGGCGGTGTTCTTCCATCTGACCCCTCAGTATTGGTGTCCCTGCCCGGTATTGGGCCGTATACGGCTCACGCGATTCTGATATTCGCCTTCAATCGACCGCTGGTCACGATCGACACCAATGTCCGGCGCGTATTACTTCATGAATTCGGGCTCCCAGCCACCTGTGCACGGAGCAAGATAGAGGCGCTGGCTGGTCAACTGTTGCCGAAACACCGCTCGCGGGACTGGCACAACGCCCTCATGGACTACAGCAATCTGGCGCTTCCGAAGAAGATCTTCGGGATTCCCCCATTGACCCGGCAGACCCGGTTCGTGGGGTCGACTCGACAGATTCGCGGCGCGATCATCCGGCAGTTGACCCACCGAAAGAAAGTGCCGCTGGCTGAGATAGCGGGGGAGCTTGGTCGCTCGGTGGAAGATGTTCGGTCCGCCGCCGAATCGATGGCACGCGAGGGGATCGTGGTGGTTCGAAAAGGCAAGATTGGTCTGACCAATTAGAGGCCGACCGCCGGCCCTTTTCTTCATCTTTGCTTTGCCAGAGTCGATACAATGACAGTACATTGAGCCGGGGTTTAGAGAGAATGAAGCGCCAAACAAGGAGCAGCCGTGCAACGGCAGTATCGGATCGAGAATCGTAAGCTGATGGAGGTCGAAGACCCGCAGGCGCAGGTGGTTGTTCTTATTAACCCCGACGAGGCGGTGCGCAAGCAGCTGGTCGAAGAACTGAAGTTCGATGAGCACACGCTGAATTCCGCGCTTGACCCGGATGAGCTGTCGCGCCTTGAATTTGAGCCGGAGCATGCAGCGCTCATTTTCAAACGCCCGAGCAAGTACTCCGCTCACGAGCAGTTCGTGTTCCGGGTCGGCTCCGTGGGAGCGTTCCTGTTCAAGGAGCGACTCTATATCGTCGTTTCCGAGGACGTGCCGCTGTTCGACGGCAGCCAGGTGACACGGGCAACCTCGCTGGCCGGACTCATCTTAGGGCTGCTGCACCGGTCCATCATCCATTTCCGCGAGCACCTGAAGATCATCAACAAGATCTCCGACGACCTGCAGGAAAAGATCAACCGGTCGATGGAGAACCGTCACCTGATCAACCAGTTCGGTTTGCAGAAGAGCCTGGTGTATTATCTCAACTCGCTCAACTCTAACGGCGTGGTGCTGGAGAAACTCCGCAACAACGCCGCCAAGATCGGGTTCACGCCGGAAGAGCTGGAGCTTTTGGATGATACCGTCATCGAAAACAATCAGTGCCTGAAGCAGGCGGACATGTACTCCAACATTCTGGTGAGCTTGATGGACGCGCGGGCCTCGATTGTCAGCAACAACCTGAACGTGCTAATGAAGACGCTGAATATCATCACGATCGCGATCATGGTGCCGACGTTTGTGGTGAGCGCATTTTCAATGAATGTCAGCATTCCCTTGCAGAACCACCAACTGGCATTCTGGATGATCATGGGGCTGGCGCTGGCTTCGGTGGGGGGGTTTCTGACGTTCTGGCGCATCAAGAAGTGGTGAGGCGGATCGCACCCTTTACCGCTTCGTGTTTCATGATAGTCACTGTGTGAATCTCCCTCCTGTAGAGACGAAAACCGTGATCGGCTACTACTCACATAAGCTTTTTCAGAGACATCTTGAGGGGTTCGGGCATGTGGAGAGCCCGGAGCGGCTTCGGGCAATTAACACCATGCTCGACAATAGTCCGGTCAGGCAGAAGTTGACCGTGGTCGAGTCATCGCCGGCCGAACTGGAATGGCTGACGCGGGTGCATGATGCGGCGTATGTCGATAGCATTCTATCGCTGAATATCACCGATCCAGTATTGCTGGATTGGGGGGACACGGTGGCGACAAGTGATTCGCCGCACGCGGCGCTCTATGCAGCGGGAGCCGGAGTACAGGCATGCCGGGCGGTGCTAAAGGGGGAGTATGATTTGGCGTTCTGTGCCGTGCGACCGCCGGGGCACCACGCCGAGAGGGACCGGGCGATGGGGTTCTGCATTTTCAACAACGTTGCGGTTGCAGCGGCTGACCTTCTGGAGTCGGGAGCATTGAGCCGAGTGGCGATTGTCGATTGGGATGTGCATCATGGGAATGGGACGGAGCGGATGTTTGTCGAGGATGACCGGGTGCTGTATATCAGCTTGCACCAGTACCCGCACTATCCGGGGAGCGGGCACGCCTCAATGACCGGCAAAGGGAAGGGGGTTGGGTATACGATGAATCTCCCGATAAGCGCGGGGGCAGGCGATGACGAATACCGTGCAGCATTTGAGACTCGGGTCATTCCGGCGCTCGATGCATTCAAGCCTGAGTTCGTTCTGATATCGGCCGGATTCGATGCACACCGCGATGACCCATTGGCGGAGATCAATCTGAGCAGTGCGATATTCGGCGAGCTTACGCGGATGCTTAAAGCGTGCGCACGAAAGCACTGTGGTGGGATGATCGTGTCGATGCTCGAGGGGGGATATAACCTGAGGGCACTCGCGGAATCAGTTGAGTGTCATTTGCAGGCGCTGGCGGAGTGAGTCAGCGAATCTCGGCCAGCCGTTCTCTCAACTCATCGACAGACACGGCGGGGAGGCGGCAGACCGAATTGACGCAGACAAACGCTTTCACTTGTCCGTTCGCCGCGCGTCCTTCGAACAAAGGGGAATTCGCAGTGCCGCTGGGGCTTATCGCCAACAGCCTGTTGGGGCTGTAGCGGCGATAGATTTCGGCCAGTATGGCGTCGCGCATCGGACCATTGCCGACAACCACAATCTCAACCTTATCATTGAGCATGTAGTCAAGCGCCAGAAGCGCTGAGGCCATCCCGCCCGGGTAGCGACTCATCTGGCCGGAAACTGTTTTGAGGGCGCGTTCGGCGGCATCGAGAAACGCGGCGTCTTCGGTCAATCGGTGCAACTTGAACAGGTTGTGAATCATGATCGAGCCGGCCGATGGGATAGCGTTGTCGATCTCGTCTTTTGGCCGAACTATCAAATCCGGTTGATTGTCCGGCCTAAGATAGAAGCGGTTATCCGCGCCAAGGAATAGAGCGACGGCATGTCGTGCCATGGTGACTGCCAGTTCGAGCCAATGCTGATTGGCGGCACCCGGGTCAGTTTCGTAGAGGTCGAGCAGTCCGCGAACGTAGAAGGCATAATCCTCGAGGAATTCACCGCCTGAATGTACGCTTTGTCGATACGCGTGGGTGAGGGTGTTGTCACGGTACATCGTGTGCTCTACAAAGTGCGCGTTGGCGATCGCCGCAGCCAAGTACTTCTGGTCGAGTGTTATCTGGTACCCCCGCGCACACGCCGAGAGCGCCAGGCCGTTCCAGGAACTTAGAATCTTATCGTCGGTGAGCGGGCGGACTCGTTCCCCTCTCGCCTGAAGCAGCCGTGCTTTGCACTTTTCGAGATAGGTATTGAACCGTTCGGGCGCTTGCTCGTTTGAAATGCGCTCGGAGGCGGCATCGACATGGAGGATATTCCTGCCTTCGAAATTACCGGTCGCGGTGACATTGAAGTACGCCAGGAACGGATCGGCCTCCCCGCTGAGTAACCCTCTGATCTCGGATTCGGTCCACAGATAGAAACGCCCCTCTTCACCTTCGCTGTCGGCATCGAGCGCCGAATAGAACCCACCGCTTGAATCGGTCATTTCACGAAGCAGAAAATCGAGTGTCTCTCTGACTACCCCACGGTACTCATCTTTGCCGGTAATTTGGTACGCCTCAGTGTAGGTCGATACGAGTAGGGCATTGTCGTACAGCATTTTTTCGAAATGCGGGACCAGCCAGCGCTCATCGGTGGAGTACCGGGCAAATCCGCCGCCGATCTGATCGTAGACGCCGCCGTGAGCCATCGAAGTCAACGCTTTCTCGACAGCCAGCAGGTAAGCGAGGTCGCCGGTGCGACGGTAGTGCCGGAGGAATAGGGACAGTTCGACGGCGTGCGGGAACTTCGGGACCTGACCAAAACCGCCGTGAACGTGATCAAAACTCTTCATCAGGCTTTCGGCGCCGGCAGCGACCATGCTTTGGGACAGAAGGGCGGAATCGGTTTCGCGGGCAAGGTGCTTATTGATCTCTTCGAAGATGCCCTGTGCCGACTCGACGATATGGCTCGGACTTTCGTCATACGCTCGGGCTATCTCGGTAATCACTTTCATGAATCCCGGTCGCCCGTACCGGTCATCGGGCGGGAAGTAGGTACCGGCGAAGAACGGCTTGAGGTCAGGAGTCAGGAAGATCGACATCGGCCAGCCGCCTGAGCCGGTCATAGCCTGCGTGAAGGTCATGTATATTTGGTCCAGATCCGGGCGCTGCTCGCGGTCGATTTTGATGCTGATGAAGTGCTCGTTCAGTATTCGGGCGATCTGTTCGTTTTCGAACGACTCCCGTTCCATGACATGGCACCAGTGGCAGGCAGCATAGCCAATTGACAGGAATATCGGACGGTTGAGTTTTTTCGCTTTGGCCAGCGCTTCGTCATTCCACGGATACCAATCCACAGGGTTGTGGGCGTGTGACAGGAGATAAGGGGAGCTTTCTCCGGCCAGATGGTTGGTGTGTCGTGAAGTTGCCGCCGCTGTATCCGCCATGTTGTTTCCGCCTTCCATGTTCGCCTGCAGGTTCACGGGCCGAGCGATGACCAGCAAGGCAACTATCTGCCCGACCAGTCAGATACGTATGCCTGCAGCCCGTGTTTCGCTGCGGCGCTCGCACCGATATGAACTCATACGGACTACAACAGTCTATGTTAATGATTGGTTCTACTTTGAAGATATCAAGTTGACGTCAGTCGGACAGGTCGAGCAAGGCAGAGGCGAAGGCGGACAGCGTTAGATTGAAAAACGGTAGCGTGCGGATTTCGCCGGAGTGATGACTTCGATTCGTGATGCGGTCAAGCCCGGCCGTGGCGTCGATATAGAAATGGCCCAGCGCAAACCCTTTGAATCCAACTGAAGCAGTCAGTGTCTTCTGGACGACACCGGTCGGGAACGGTTCATCGTAATCGCCGATAACGTCCAGCCACGGCGCGCTCCAGATGGCATCGACTCGTCCCTCTCCCTGGCGCCAATAAGAGAGATTAATGGACGCGCGTTTCGATTCTCCAAACCATCGATACAAACTCACGGAACCCAGGTCATAATCATTACCGAGCGCATTGCCGACAGGCTTGTTCTCGAAAAGAACTCGGTTTCTGGGAAGTACCTGATTAAACGTCCAGTTGGTCACCCGGCTGTATTCGGCATTAACATCCCACGATGGCGCCAGGTCGGTTAGATACGCCCCCAGCAGAACGCCATACTCGTTCGGCTCTTGATCCGCCTGAACTTTTTTTTCAATCTGGAGATCATCGATTACGACCTGGCCGTACAGTTTGAATCCAACTCTTGGTTTGACCGTTATGTCGAATCCGACCAGGGTGTTATCCTCGGTCCCTTCGTTTAGTTGTGCTCCATGATAGAAGATGAGTGGATTTAAGTAAAAGAGGTCGATCTGTCGGCCCGCGCCGCCAAAAACAACGGTTTCAAACAGCCCGACATTCAGTCGGTTCGCCAGAAGATGCAGATCAACACGGTGCCCCGCAAAGTATCGGTATTCGTACTGCGGAACTGAATCGTATTTGGGTGTGAGACCATCGAGTCGCGCCAGTCGATATGATATGGTCAACCTTCCCAGCCGCACCTGATACGCCAGCCCGTCCATAATGGCATTCGAAGCCAGAGCCAGTGACCGGCGCGGTCCCCAAAACGAGGCGAATCGTCCAAGCGTAATATCGAATCGCTGCGACGAGTACTGTGCAAACCCCTGCTCGACATCGCCGGCCAAGCCGCGCCATTTCTTGCCGTGGTACGACGGGTCCTTGGCGCGCGCTTCATCGAGGACGAAATTTGCGTACACGAAGAGATGGCCGAGCGGTCGTGCGGCGACGCCGCCCCTGAGTGATTCCCGCCCAAGCGCGCGGCTTCCCTGGCGTGAGTGAAACTGCTCACCGGCGAAACCGAAGAGGCAGATCGTCGAACTATCAATCTCGGACAGTTGCTGGAATGGATGGGCAGGGTACCGAATCCAGTCAAAGCAATATGGCCCGAGCTGGTAATCGAATCGGTCGACCGAGAGTGCATCGAGGCGCTCAAGTCGGTCATAGACAAACTCATACTCAGCCTGACCGACAGGAAGAAGGCCTCCGGCGCGAGATAAGGACCAGGGGAGTGCGAGGAATGTCAGGAGAATGAGCGATGTTTTCGTGCGCATAGAGCCATCCGTGGCGCGCCCGGCGTGGTGACCTGCGTCATGGAACGCCTTCACTGCAACGAGACGCACCATTCACTGGCCGGTCCCTTTCAGCACGGCCGGGACGGTCTTGACCAAGATCTTGGCATCAAGTCCCAGCGACCAATTATCGATGTATTCCAGGTCGAGTCGCATCCAATGATCGAAATCGATCGCGTTCCGCCCGTTCACCTGCCAAAAGCAGGTGAGTCCCGGTTTCACCGACAGTTTGCGCCGTTGCCAGGGTTCGAACGCGCTGACCTCGGAAGGAAGCGGAGGTCGCGGCCCCACCAGCGACATGTCCCCTTTCAGCACGTTCATCAATTGCGGAAATTCGTCTATGGAATACTTGCGAAGCAGACGTCCCGTCCGCGTGATGCGCGGGTCATCCTTGATCTTAAAGACCGGGCCGGACATTTCATTGCGGTGCAAGAGTTCCCGTTTGCGGGATTCGGCATTGCATGCCATCGTGCGGAACTTGTACAGCGTGAACCTTCGGCCATTATGCCCCATACGTTCCTGTTTGAAGAAGACCGGCCCGCGGCTGTCGATCTTGATGGCAAGGGCAGTCAGCAAAAACATCGGAAATCCGACCACCATAATACCAAACGCGACCATTCGGTCAACGCCGGACTTGATTGTCTGTGTGAATCGCCTGGTTGGCGCCGGATGGTAGACCATGGCAGCCGAGCCGTTGAATCGAGCCAACTGGGGTTGGGAGAGCTTGGATGGATAGAGGTCCGGCAGCAACCAGACCGTAATGCCCATCCGCTCGGCGGCGGCAAAAAGTTGCCCCGAGGCGCCAATCTCATCGACTCCAAGCGCGACTACCAGAGCGTCTATTTGTTGCGTAAGTGCAATTCTTTCTATGTCGCGGGGGTGTCCGATAAGTGGAATGTCCCGGTAACTCCAGAGGCCGGTTCGCTGAAAATCAAGGAAGCCGACAACACAAGCCTTCATTTCCGGGTGAGCCAGCAGATTGTCCGCGACTCGCCGCGCTTTGGCGTTGGTGCCCAGGATTACGACGCCGTGGGATGCCGGGGTGTGACGCGGGCTGTTTTGTCGATTGATCGCAAACCGCGCCAACAGGCTTGCCGATCCGGCCAGCAGCAACTGTCCTGCGAAGTTGGCCGTCACTAGCAAGGAGGCCGCGCCGACTGTTATGGGCCAGCGGAGTATAAAACAGGCTGCAAACAAGCCGAGTCCGAAGAGCAATTCTTCGATTATGAGATCCTTGTAGTTCCGCCGGTGCCGTCCGGCGATGACGTGTCTTTCTCGCCTCAGCCAGGTTGTTGCGATCCTGATTGCCACAGCCGCGACCGGTACTTCAAACATCCATACTTGCGACCCTCGGCTGAAGAAAAGAACGCTCGAAAATGCGCCAAGCGTGACAAATGCTTCACACACCCGACCGACCAGAAATGAGATGAGACTAATTCGCGCGTGCTGCATGGTTCTCCCTGCTTTCCCCGGGTTCGTGTTGGCCACCTGAGTCGTGTGTCTGGTGGCAGCGCGCCGCGGTCTGGGCCGCTCGGCGCGCTTGCGGGGCGATAGCTCCCGCGACGATCTCCCGGTGCCGTTCCCCGTATGTTGTCTATCGGAAGAAATCTCGCGACCTACACCTGTCCGTTGCGGCGATATCTGGTCTGCAGTCCGTCGCCTGTGAGGATTGGCCGGCCGACGGTACGTGGTGTGCCGCGGTCTGGAACCGTTTTGGACCAGTGTCGGAGAATCGGCGGGCTGCACGTTACTTGACCACATCGGCGGATTGGCGCGTGGCGATCGAAACCTGGTTCCGTTCGAATACCGGCTCCACGGCTGATACGACAACCGGCGCGGTCTCACCAGATCGACGGAGAGTGACCGCTCGTCGGTCAGCTCCCCGCAATCGATAGAATTCTTCCGGCATGCGGCGAAAGGCGCCGAGTAACTGGTTGTTGGACAGTTCGGACTGAAGGTGATACCGGAGGCAGTGCTCCAGCTGCGGATACCCATCGAGATTGTGAATCGGCACTTTGGCTTTGGCTAGGAAGTTGCCGGTGCTCTTTACGTCGCCTACACGAAGGAGCAGAAAATCGGTCGGACTGAGTCGGTTCTGAATTCCCAGTCGGGTCAATTCGCCGGCCAGTCGAAGCGCTTCGTTGTGCAGACCGGTCAACCGATGCGACAATGCGGACTCGTTCTCCATGGCCGCGGTCAGCATCCGGTACACGGTTTGGCTGAGGGTGGGGTTTGCCGTGACATCCCGCAACCGCCGGACCAGCGCTGCCGGCGCGATCACATAACCGGCGTTCGACGAACTGATGCCGAACGAAGCGGTGAATGACCGCAGAATGACAACGTTACTGTGCGTGTGCAGAAGAGGCACGGCGCTGATGCCGTAATAGTCGAAGTAGTATTCATCGACGATCAGCGTTCCCTCGTAGACCATATCAGCCAGCATTTCGAGGTCTTTGAGTGAGAATCCGGCTCCGGTCACGCGGTTGGGATTCGCAACGTACACGAGTGCGCTTGGGGAATCGAGACGCGAGCGTATGTCGTCGACGTTCCCCGTGAATGGGGAGATTCCCAGTATTTCTTCGACCCTCAGCGAGGCCCGGTCAGCCGCAATGGCGACATCGGGTGAGAGATGTCCTCCCGAGATCAGGCGATCGCTTGAGAATCGGCACTGCCTGAGAAGGTCCGGCAGGAATTCATCATAATCCACGAACGGCAATACCATGCCCGGGACTACCATGGCCTTCTGTGCGATCTGAGCTATCAGCCGACTGAGTTGGTCTTCGCTCACCAATCCGATGGTACTCATCACAACCTTCCTTCCGTGTGCCGTGGGGCACTAAGTATTCCCGAATGCGACCGCGAGTTACCGCTGTGCCATCCTGGCAAGTCGCATTCGGGGTTTAATCACACAGGAAGTCGTATTCAAGGCGTGTGCCGGCCTGTGCGACATCTGCACAGCATGATCTAACATGTTGCAGCAAAGAAGATTGCGTGTTGTCCACAAGAGCCGATCCAAATGCGATGCGGGTTCGGGAAGGCACTCTTTTCCGAGTGGGTCGAACAAACTGTTCCAGGTTGAAACAAAACCGCCGAAGGTCGCTTGCGCGTCCTCCGGCGGTCCTCTTAGGAAGGTGGTGAGTTGGGAAGAGTTCGAATCCCACTCACGAGCGAAAGGAGTTTGTCAGAGTTTGTCTATCAGCAGGATCGAGGTCAGCACGCTCGTTGTGGCGGCGAACGCCGTGGACACGATCTTCAAGACGTCACGGTCCTTCTTGATTTTGGCGGGGACAACAATCAGATCCCCTACTTCGACCCGTCGCCCCAGTGTGCCGCCCCCTGCGAATACCCGACCGTCCGCCTTGATCAATCGAACCAGTTTCTTGTCCGACCGGGGCGTAAAGTTCCCGGCGCGTTCGATATAGTAGCGTACATTCTGCTTGTGGAGATACTTAATGGTACCGGTGGCGCCGACTTCGCCCATCACCGAGATGCCCGATGGCACTGGAGGGATGAACACACGGTCACCCGGCTCGAGCGTCATGTCGCCGTCGCGTCCGGTGCTGGCCAGGATCCTGTCCATGTTAATGATCACCCGGTTGACGGCGGCGGAATCGTAGTCGACAACCATCTGCTGTTCGAGGTTTCCTGCGGAATCCTCGACAATGGGCACGCTTCGCTGCACCAGCTTGGGGATCTGCAGTCGTTCGAGGTTGCGGCTGATGGAGCGCCGTTCAAAGACGATACCGGTGGGGAACGCGTTCCTCGTGAACCCGCCCGCGCGCAGCAGCAACTGATAGAGTGTTTCGTCGCGGCTTGCCATCACGTATTCCCCCGGAAACTGCACTTCACCTTCAAGCAATACCGTCCGGTGCAATTGCCATTCGGGAATCGGCCGGACATACAGGCGGTCATCCTCGGCCAGCGTTCGGAGCGAATCGGAGCCGTCGAACATCACCGGCAGGAGAGCCACCTCTCCCAATGAGTCGGTGCGGGCGATCTCACCCTGCAGGCGGGATGCGCCGCGGGTGAATGAACCGGCCAGGAAGATCAGGTCCGCCACCGTCATGCTGTCATACAGCGGGTACTGACCAGGACGTCTCACTTCCCCTTCGACGAACACATATTTTGTGCGCTGCACGTGGTCGATGGCGTATATCTGGAGCGAATCGAGGTCGTTCAGGACCAGATTCTGTTCGGGATCACCGCTCAACACCTGTCTCAGGTTGACCGGGATCACCGACACGCGGTGGTCCTTGTATTTTCGGAACAGGTCGGCCCGTTCGAAATAGACGTCGTAATCCTGAAGCTGTCCCTGGGCGAGCAGGTCGGCAATGCGGGTGGAATCGGTCCGCTCATAATAGCCCGGGTGCTTCACCTTGCCGGCGACGGCCACCATATTTTTCTTGGCGTCGAAGATGCTGTAGACGGTCACACGGTCACCATCGGTGAGCGGCAGATCGGTTACCATCTGGGGCTGGGCCGGATTCAGGTTGAGATCAAGCACCTGCCATTCCTTGCGGCCGGAGATCCGTTCAAGCATAACACGGTCGAGGTGCGCCTCGGGTGTGGCATTGCCGGCCAGCAACAGGAGTTCAGTTGGTGTTTCTGCACCCTTCAATTCATAGATCGCAGGCCGGCGGATCGCTCCGCGGATCGCCACGCGCGCTCCTGCCACCGGCACGAATATGGCGTCGCCCGATTCAAGTCTGATATCCGACGCATTGTCCCCTTCGAGAAGGAATTTGTACAGGTCCAGTACGGCAACAGCTTTGCCCTGACGCATGAGGCGGATCTCCCGCATACTACCGTTGGCGTTTGGCCCCCCGGCCAGATAAAGCGCGTTGAAAAGTGAGGTCAGGGACGAGACCGTATATGCGCCCGGGCGATTGACTTCGCCGGTCAGATAGATACGAATCGAGCGGATTTTGCCGAGCGAGGCTGTCAGATCGAATTCCGAATAGACGGCTGACAGCCGCTGTTTGGCCACCCGCTGAAACTGGTCAAGCGTTTTTCCCCAAGCCACGAGCTCGCCGACCTTGGGAATGAATACTTTCCCCTCGCGGTCGATAGTCAGATTGTACCCCTGCTCAACTCGTCCCCACAGGTTCACCAGGACATTGTCGCCGGGACCGAGCAGGTAGTCGGCCGACACTGCCACCTCTTCGGGCGGCGCCGCTTCGGCCGGTCCCCCAAACAACTCCAGCCCGAACGGTTTCAATTCATCGAACTCAAGCATTTTGCCGTTCTGGACCGAAACCGGGACCGCTGGGCTGGGCTCGGTCGGACCTGCGGCCGGAGGTGTGGAATCGTAAATGACAGGACTCTGATAATTGCCGGACTGCGGGTTCGCTTTTCCCGACAATTGCATGTGCCGGGCAAGCGCTGTCTTGTCGATACCTTGCAGCTCGCTGAGCTCCTGGGCATGCGCCTCCAGAAACCAGTTGAGCGACACCAGTACGATGACGAGAACGATAATGAACAACAGTGTGCGCATCTTCACCTTCCTATAGCAAAGTTACCGCGTATGTGAGCGACACCCCGCAGGGGTCACTCCTCTCCACGCTTTGCAACGGCGGTGCCAAGTGAATTCCAATGCTCGATTCGATTGTCGGAGAATGAGTTGGGTGCGAGGCCGCACACTCCACCGTCACTCGGAGGGCCAAATCGTGGGAAATTGAAGCACTATGAGAAGGGAGTTTCTTTCCAGACCAAGGCACGCGATTAGTGAGTGATCACGTACCGGCCAGCAGGAACCGGACAGTTAGTCCTGCGGCAACCTTTTTCGTATCAATGGAATTGAGATTTCTTAATTTTCTCCGCGATGAGACCCGCATTTCATGTTCCACATTCGGCCGCCTTGTTCGTCTCTACGAGTAGCGCACAACTTGTGGTTCGGCATTGGCTTATTGCCGGACCGGCGGGCGAAAAAGAACCCAATGCCGCTTGACAACCATATGGCGTGATGCTACTATTGCGGTCTGTTTTTTTGAAGGAGAAGAAAGGCCAACTCTGCTTCGCCACTGTCGTGGTGGCTCCTGTCTTGAGATGAGTCTGACGTCTGCAAGACCGGCTGGCTTGACGGGAATATTATTTTTGTGATAGGTCATAGGGAGAATAGGATGGGGTTTGTTCGAGTGACGGCGGCTGTGCTATTGGCAGTCGTTCTTCTGTGCGGAGCGCTGACGGCCGGCGGCTTCGAGAACAGCGGCGTGGGGACAAAGGCCAGAGGGATGGGGGGGGCGTTTAGAGCTGTCGCGGATGACTGGACCGCGGCCTTCTATAATCCGGCCGGTTATGCCCAGATACCGGATAATCAATTCGGCGCCAATGCCGGATTCCTGCACTTGCGGGATCAACTCACCCCTGATTACCAGGGAATCAACATGCCTGCCGAGAATGGCATGTACAACGGCCTTACTGTGTACAACACGCATGCCGTTCTCTCTATGCCGTCGGCAGGGTTTGTCGTGCGGCTCCCGTTCTGGGGTGAGACGGTGATGGGGTTGTCGGCGTATCAGCCGTTCGACCAGAATATCCGCTGGGATCTCTTTCGACCCGAACGGGCGTACAACGACTCGGCGCATTATCGGACCTACGACGAGCAGTTTCTGAATAACCTCGATGTTGTCGCATTCCAGGTGACGGCGGCACGCGAATTCACGCCTGATAAGCTGTCGGCCGGTGTCGGCCTGCAAGTGCTGCGGGGTGATCTCGTGTTCAAGAATGTGTACCTAAGGGACAATCCCTTCCAGCCACTGTCCTATCGGCCGTACGATCACATTCCGGAGTATGCCAACAACAACGGCAACGGCTGGGGATTCGGACTGAAGGCGGGGCTGCTCTGGAAGCAAAGCGAGAAACTCAATGTTGGCTTTACGGCCAGCCTTCCGTTTACGCTCACGCTGAAAGGCACGAGCCACCTGACTTTCGTCATGCCGCATAACCCATCAGTGGTGACGTTCAGCCAGGATTATCCGGTCGGGTCGGTCGGTTATCTGTTCGCGGCCGGCCAGGACATCAACTTGAATGCCGATTTCGAAGCTAAACTGAAACTGCCGCCATCGGTCGGCATGGGTCTGTCTTACGCCGTACACGACAAGGTGACGGTGGCGCTTGATGCGGAATACACCCTGTGGTCGCGCTTCGAAGGTCTCTCGTTCACCTATAGCAACTGGCAGGGCCTTACCGGCGCGGCAGACAGCGCCGCGGTGCGCGATTTCTTCGCCTCGAATCTCAACAATCCGGCCGACTGGAAGAACACCATCAAGCTGGCTATGGGCAGCGCATACGAATTCAATCAGTACGTGACCTTCCTTGGGGGCGTGAGTCTGGATCAGGCTGCGGTCAAGGATGAGACCGTCATTCCGCAGTTTGTGGATGCCGGCTCCAGATTTGGTTTGAGCGGCGGCGTGCTGGTTCATATCCAGCGCTGGGACCTCGGGCTTACGACCAGCTACAGCCGCCTGTCGTCGGTGGAAGTCACCGGCTTGACGGATACCGACGGTGACGGTGTCAATGACAATTTCCCCGGCGATTACAAAGGGGGCACGTACGAAACCATCTTGTCATTCAACTATCGGTATTAGGAGAGAACAGCCATGCGTAGCGTGATATTCATAGCGATACTTGCCGGGCTATTCACTCTTGCGATGGTGACTGGTTGCAGCGACCGCGGCACCAATGCCCCGCTCGTGTCGGACCCGGATGTCTGGAATTACAATGACAATGCAAAGCAAGTATTTTCGCCCCAGTTGCGGTTCCAGATTCGAAACCCGGAAGAGCTTTTGCTCATGGCAGTGTACACGCCGAAGATCTCCTGGCCACCGTCGTATGGTGGTGAGAACAAGAAGGTGCCGCTGTTGATCCTGTTGCCGCCGCAGGACGGAGACCAGTTTTACTACTTCAATCACGGGTTGTACAACCTGGTGGAAGAGATGATCGCCAAAAAAGAGATACGGCCCATGGCGATAGCGACCATCTCCAATGATCGTGTCTTCGGTGGCTACTTTTACGGTAACAGTTACCCCGCGGGGTTTTATGATTCTATTTTTGGAGACACATATAATTCGCTCATAGACTGGTTGCTAAGCGATTATCCGATGATACTTCCACAAGCCAGTCAGCATGCAATCGGCGGTATCGGCATGGGTGCATATGGCGCATTCCGAGCCGCCATCAAGCACCCGGGAGTGTATTCGGCCATATCGGTACTCGACGGTCCCATGGATTTCGACGGACCTACCGGTACGGGCGGCCTGATGAATCTGTTCGACTCGGTCATCGCCGAGCAGGGGCTCATACCGGATTCATTTAAGGTCGGACTGGACACATCCAGGGTACAGCCGGTCTCACGGATGTTCATCGGCGGTTCTTTGGCCTTCTCACCGACTGATACGCTGGTTGATTATGATATTACCGCTGATACGAACGCCGATGGGGACACCTTGGAGGTGCATATCAATTTCGTTAACCGGTATCAGTGGACCACCGATTCGACGACCATGATTACGGAACTGATCGATGCCAGCGGCCTTAGTCCCAATGACAACACGGGCTTTGATTTCATGTTGCCGTTCGACAGTATCGGAAACCCACATGCGCCGGTCTGGAACCTCTGGCTTGACAACAATCTGGAGAAACTCAACAACGGCAATCCGGGACTGACTGGGGTTGCCATGTGGTTCGGCACAACTCCTGAGGCGGACCACGGCTTCTATGACCAGACCCAATCGTGGATCAGCTACCTACGGGGTCTCGGCTACACGCCCGAAGTAAAGGAGTACCGTGGTACCCCGGACAAACCGGCCCGCGAAGGGGAGTATGTCTACGATCTGATGCGAGAGATGTTGATCTTCCATTCCAAGAATTTCGGCAACTGATCGTGTAAGATTTTGTTATGACCCGGAGGAGTCTGACCCTCCGGGTTTTTTTTGAATAGGGATGAACATGAACGGAACATACGACCTCTTATCGATCGGCGCCCATCCCGATGATGTCGAAGTGGGGACCGGCGGCGTCCTGATCGACCTTCACAAGCGAGGTTATCGGTGCGGAATCGTTATCCTGACGCAGGGAGAAATGGGGACCGGCGGCACGGCCGAGATCAGAGCGCAGGAAGTGAAAGATGCTGCGGCGATCCTCGGCGCCGACATTATTGGGACATTCGACTGGGGGGACACGCGACTTGAAGACAGCTACGAGCACCGTCTCGAACTGGCGGCGATTATTCGGCAGACCAGACCGAAGATAATACTCGCGCCATATCCGCACGTGGGACACGGGCGGCGACAGTCACACCCGGACCACGTGGCGGCGGGAGTGATCGCCATCAACGCCACCAACCTGGCGGCCTTGAAGAAAGTGGCGCTCACCGGCGAGCCGCACCTGGTGACGCGCATATTCAATTATTTTCTACCGCCGGGCGTCTATCCCAACTTTGTCGTGGATATCACGCCGCATTTCGACCAGTGGATCGCGGCGCTGTCGGCGCACCGGTCGCAGTTTCTGAATCCGGAGAAATCTCGCGATTATATCGAGCAACTCACCGCGATGGCCCGCTCGTTCGGCCTTCAGGCGCGCTGCAAGTACGGCCAGGGTTTTTGCTCGGTAGAGCCGATCGTGGTAGGGGATGTCATGACACTGGCAGTTCCGGACGTGCATTAGCTCCCCTGTCGGGTTTCTCGGTCGAAGCGACCTCGGAACCCGACCTACTGCGACTGAGCGCATTGAGCGGTGATGTAGTCGCCGCCGGAACTAGTCACTCGAGTATCTTGCGAGTCAAGACCCCACCGTCGGAATCAGACGGTTGGGGGGGGGGGGTTAACAATTCCTGGCACTTCGAGATAGTTCCAAGCGATACAGTTACAACGCTAGCAATTCGTGAGCGATCCACCGGAAAACAGGAAGTCGATCAGCGATTGCAGATCAGAAATGTCCGTCGTGCCATCCTTGTCGATATCGTTCTCCACATCACAAATCGATATTGTCCCGTTAAGAAACAGGTAGTCGACTAAAGCGGACAGATCAGAGATATCGACAATGTCATCGGGATCGTCATCGATATTGCCTGTGGTCCCCACGCAGCAGGGGCCAACGCCCAGCACGAGCAGGCTATAGAAATCCGACACTATCACATTCTCGCCAACAAAAGCAACGTGATTAGCAAAGCCGTGGGTGTCGTATTGCCCGACCAGTTTAGGTGACGTCGGATTCGTTATGTCAAAGATGAGCAATCCGGACGGTGCCAGATCCTGCGGGGGGTATTCGTCGCCGACAAAGGCGTACTGACCCTGGACGCTCACTGAGGCAGCAGCGTTTGGTGTGTCATACCTCCCTACTATGACCGGGTTTGCAGGATTTGATATATCTGCTACCACCAAGCCCGCCGTAAAGGCCGCGACATATGCGTAGTTGCCCGCGATTTTCACGTCGAATCCGCCGGCATCACAGCTCCCGACCAGAGTCGGAGCACTTGGGGTGGAGATATCGACGACATACATTAGATATGGCTGATAAGTCACGACATAGGCAAGAGTCCCCAATACGGCCACCCCGAAAGCTTCACCGTCCGTATCGAATGACCCCACAAGTTGCAGCGCGAGTGGATTGGTGATATCTACTATCTGCAATCCCGCAGTTCCACATGTGACAAATGCCAGATTGCCGGATACGGCGACATCGCGCATGTAACCGGGCAGGATTATGTTGTCAAGTGCCACGGGAGAACCGGGATTGGTAATATCGATCACTCCCAAACCGTGGGTGCCGGCCAGATACGCATAGTTGCCGGCAACAGCGAGTCCATCTATCACCCATGACCATTTGCCGAAACCCACCGTCTGTGGCGCTGCAGGATTACTGTAATCCACCACTCCGTACTCGCCGGAGCGCCCGGCTACGTACGCATAGTTCCCCTGAGTTGCCAGATCCCAAGCGTGGGATACGATCGGCCATGTTCCCAGGGCAATGGGTGACGAAGGATCGATAACTTGGAGGATTTTCAATGCATCGTCATGTGCAACGTAGACGTATTCACCTGAGACTGCCACGGCATGCGTCCACGTACCTGAACCCATGGTGTATCCGCCCACCTTGACAAGCGCGGACGGATTACTGATATCGACAATGCTTAGCCCCTCATACCCATCAGCAATATACAAGTAGTTCCCTGTGACAGCCATTTCATGGCTGTTGCTGCCTGTGGAGAGCGTGTCGACCAAGACTGGCGCCGACGGGACGGCTACGTCGATTGCCCTTTTCGGTACTCCACCGGTAAAGACATAGTTGCCGGCTACCGCCACGGAACTGGACCATTGCATCCACATGGCGCCAACCTGGGCAGGTGATGCCGGGTTGGAGACATCAATTCCTATCAATCTGTTTTCCATTAGGGCCCAAACGAAATTTCCGGATACCTGCAGACCCATCACATAACTTGACTCCGCGACGGGAAAGTTCCCGACCAGCGAAGGGCTGAGCGGATTGCTGATGTCGACAATATCCATTCCGGCCGCCATCTCCGCAATAAAGGCGTACGGACCATTCACGACCACGTCGACTGAAGAACCTGCAGCATAGAAACTCCCCACCCGAACTGGAGCCGCAGGATTGGTGACATCGATAATCTGCAGTCCGCTGTCCGCGCTCGTAGCATATACATACATTCCGGATTTAGCGATCGACCTCCATGCTCCTTGCGGCAGCGGTAGTTGGGCGACAAGAACCGGCGCGGAAGGTGTGCTGACGTCAAATACGATCAAGCCGTTCCATACCGCACAATACAGGTAGTTGCCATCAGCAATCAAGTCATCCAATCCACTCCACAGGGTGCTCCCCAGGTAACTTACCTTAAGTTCAGTCTGCGTCGATGCGGCCGCCTGTACTGCCGGACCGGGCCTTGAGTTTAGATTCCGGGGGGCGATCTGTTTGGCACACTGGTAAGTCTGCGTCGCCTGAAGTATTGGGCCGTATTCCGCTCGGACCGTGCATACGGCGCCAATGGACAACACGGCGATAAAAAGCCGCGAACCATGCATCATAGCAAACTCCTTTCCGCCCTAATCTATGTTGTGCCAGGTCTGCTGACCGTGACGCGTCAGCGGTATTCTCAAGAGTCGCAATGCATCATGGATGTCCGGAAACAAGAACCCATTACGCACCGCGATTGTGAACGACGGATTGTCAGTATTAAGATAGGAATTGTACTCAATTATGCAAGGCGTTTTTTGGATAAATGTGTCCAGTAACGGCCGATCGAACGTCTTGCCCGCCAGTGTCAAGACTACTGCCTGATTCGGGAGAAGTTCGAATACGAGCAAAGTTCGTATAGCCGGACCGAACGATCGAAGACGCGACTTACGCCGGGTACTCCTTCATCATTCCCTTGATCAGCGCCATGTGCCCCTGTTCGAACTTCGACAGTTCTTCGTACATCTTTTTGCCTTCAGACGAGACCGAGCGTTTGGCTTCAAGCTTAAACAGCGCAAACGCCGCCTCCTCGAGCTGAAGCGCCAGCTCAAGGATGGCGCGGGCGGTTGTCGCCTGCTGCACCCGTGATACCAGATCGCGATGCTGCGCGCTCATCTCTTCGCCGATCTCCGGCAGCCCTGGGGATTTCAGGATGTCGGCGGTCGATATCCATTTCTCGCTGCGGATGAGAGAGTCGTGCTGGCGTTCCAGAACGTGGAAATGTTGTTTTTCTTCCATCGCCAGTTTCTGAAGCAGCTCTTTGAATGTGGCGGCCTGGCTCTTTTTGGCCGCTTCGATATAGAATACGTACGAGGCCACCTCAGACTGAATGCCGGCGTTGAGAGCCTCGAGGATCTGCGGATTGACGGGGGTCATATCATGTCACCTTCATCTGTTGTTGCGTTCGTGTCGCCTATCGATAAACTGCTCCAAGTTATGGTGCCTGAGGGATTTGTCAAGAAGACCTGGGCGGTTGACGATCGCCCAAAATCCTCTTGCGCTAACGGCATGCCGTTACGTACTTATTTGTCGAAAACATAGTTCCGTTGGGGGTGGCGTATAAAGAGCCGCCTGAGATCATACCCCCTTGACCTGATCCGGATAATACCGGCGTAGGGAAACGGAGATGTTCGAGCAACATCCCCCGAGTCCGCCAGAGCGTGGACAGACCTATCGACACAGGACGGAACCTTGCAACAACAGTACCCCTTCGTTATGCGCGAAGCGGTAGAACTGACAAGTCAGCGAGGTTACTGTCATGAAAGAACGCAACACCAATCAACAGTCCCACCATGAATGGTGGGACGAAGAGCGTCGGGTCACAACATCCGCCTGGCGGCGGAAGTCAGGACCCGACGCAACGGGGCAGGCGTCCCACCGCAAGCGGTGGGGTACCACATCGGAAGCCGCACTTCGACTCCGCTCAGCTCGACGCCATGCCGTTGAGCGGCAACAGGCCCACCATGAATGGCCTGTTGAAAAAGCCTCGAAGACCCCCCACCCCTGCCCCTCTCTCTCTGGGAGAGGGTGTCGCGAAGCGACGGGTGAGGGGACTTTCTCAACACGCCATGAATGGTGGGGCACCACCCCAGCGCGCCTCACACGCCTTGGCCTGTGGGGTAGTTGCGCACTTGTCCTTCTGGCGCTCTGTACGCCTTTGCCGCTGCTCGCTGCTGAGATCGCTGGGCGCGTGGTGGACAACGAGGGGCAGCCGCTGGTGGGGGTATCGGTGGTCTCCGACATCGGCGGACTGGGTACCCAGAGCGACAGTGCCGGGCGGTTCCATCTGGCAACATCGCAGGAGATCAAGCGCGTCACATTCTCCTGCGTCGGATACCAATCGCGCACGTTCAGCGCCGAAAGCGTTCCACCGACGGTAATGCTGTCAGCAGTGTTTATCCTCGGACAGGACATAATCGTCTCGGCCAACCGGGCGCAGAGTGGCGTGACACCGATTGCATTTGCCAATTTCTCGCAGCAGGAAATCAAGCGGGATTACACAGTGGGGGAATTTCCGCTTCTGCTGCAGAGCACGCCGAATCTGTATTCGTATTCCGACGGCGCCGGGGCGCTCGGGTACAGCTATATGTCGATCCGCGGGTTCGATGACAAGCGGATTCAGACTTATATCAACGGGGTGCCGCTGAATGACCCGGAGGACCAGGCGACGTACTTTGTCGACCTGCCAGATTTTGCATCGACCGTCACCGATATTCAGATCCAGCGCGGTGTCGGCAATGCATTGTACGGCGACGCGTCTTTCGGCGGTTCGGTCAATATCGCCACGAATGATTTGTCACGCGAGAGACAGGTAACTTTCTCATCGGGTTTCGGCCAATACACGGCGAACGACAAGGCTATCGGCAATCTGTCCAAACAGACGATTGAATATTCATCCGGCCTGATAGATGGCCGATGGCATTTTTCCGGGCGGTTCTCGCGGCAGAAGAGCGATGGCTACCGGTACAACAGCTGGTACAATGGCTGGGCCTACTACTATGCGGTTGCACGGCTCGATCCCAATATGACCACCGAGCTGTATGTCTACGGCGGGCCCATGAAAATGCACCTGTCGTATTGGGGCTCATCGCGCGAGGCAATCGAACAGGACCGTCGCTCCAATCCCCTCGGTTATGACAACGAAACGGACAACTTCAATCAGCCGCACTATCAACTGCACAATGCCTATCGGCTGAGCGACAAGGCCACGTTGTCCAACACACTCTACTATATTCGTGGTAGGGGATATTACGAACAATTAAAAGATGCCCAGGAGTACTGGCAGTACGATATCGACACCAGTTTAACCGACCGAGACAGTGCCGGCGCTCCGTTCGCCAGCGGCAATCTCGTGCGCCAGCAATGGGTGGCGAAGAATCAACTTGGATGGAACCCGCGACTGGATATCGACCACGCCAAAGGAAGTCACTCGCTGGGCGGTTCGTTCTATTATTTCGACTCCGAGCATTGGGGCCAGGTGGTTTGGGCACAACACGTGGGAGGTGCGCTCAATCCGGACCATCGCTATTACGAATATCACGGCAAAAAGTGGGTCGGCTCGCTGTTCGCACAGGAATACTACAAACTGACAGACCGGCTGAGCAGCCAGTTGACCGCGCAGCTTCGCTATCAGCGGTACAAGTTCAGCCAGGAGCGGATGGGGGCATTCAGAGGGTACCAGTACGACATCAACTGGTTCTTCTTCTCGCCGCGATTCGGGCTGAATTACCGGCTCACCAATGAAGCCAGCCTGTTCGCCAACGCGGCGGTTTCATCACGAACTCCCACCGATGCCGATATCTACGATGCCAACGACCCGACCATACTCCCCTCGCTCGAAATCAAGTCGGTCAGTCTGGCCGCGGGCGGCGATACCGCCTATGTGTTCGGTGATCCTACGGCAAAAAATGAGCGGCTGGTTAATTTCGAATTAGGCAGCGAGTTTACCAAATCGACGTATTCGTTCGGGTTGAATCTGTTCTGGATGGATTTCCGAAATGAGATTCTCCCGTACGGCGGCATCAATCCTAACACCGGTCTGCCGATTACCATCAACGCCGACCGCTCGGTGCATTCCGGTATCGAAATGACCGCCTCGGCCGCACTCACCAAAGGGTTCAGGGTGAGCGGCAATTTCGCGTACAACTACAACCGGGTCAGGAAATACAGCAAGGCATTCTATTATGACAGTGACTCGGTCGTGGTAAACTTCAAAGACCACAAGTTGTCCGGCTTCCCGGAGTACCTGGGGAATCTGCTGTTGGATTACGAGCGAAAGTGGTATCGAGTGACCTTCCGACACCGGTTTGTCGGACGGCAGTGGATGGAGCTCGCGAACATCAAGTCCCTGTCGATCGCGCCGTATAACACGGCATCGCTATCTGCGACCATCAACTGGCCGAACTTCGTGGATGCCGGCACACTCAGTTTCTCCGCCAGAGTCGACAACCTGTTTAATACCGATTATCTCGCGGCAGGTTATGGCGGCAACTACGCCTACGATGGCGGCACCGGACCCGTGGTCGATGGCTGGGCAGAGTATTTTGTTGGTCCGGAGCGGAGCTTCTATTTGCAGATACAGTTGGAGGCGTTCTGACCGATTGCGAGTCAGCCCGTTGCATCGAAGGTAAAATGCATGTAATTTGTCTTTGATCGCGTCTCAGTCGCGAGTCACCGGCGTATAAGAATGACTATGAGCGAGAATAACGGTTACGAGTATCTGCTTGGGGACGGCGCCGCGGAGTTAGAACGTCTCCAATTCCAGCACAGTGTCTGGGGACCGGTCACCGACCAGTTTTTCGACCGTATCGGTGTCGGGCACGGCTGGCGATGTCTCGATGTCGGAGCCGGGCCCGGGCTGGTCACGATGGACCTTCGCAGGCGCGTGGGGGGAAACGGCGAAGTGATCGCACTGGAACCATCATCATATTTTCGCGACTGGTTGAACGGCCAGATCGCCCAAGAGGGCTGGAAGAACGTCTCGCTCCAGTCGGGCACGTCGTACGAAGCCGCGCTGCCACATCACCATTTCGACTTAGTGTTCATTCGCTGGGTGATCGGTTTTGTGCCGTCGCCGGAGTCGTTTCTCAGCCCCCTCATAAGCGCGCTCAAGCCGGGTGGCATTATCGCCGTGCAGGATTATGTCCACGAGGGGTGCGCACTGTTTCCCGAGGGGTCGGCGTGGGACCGCTTCCCGGAATTGATGCGTCAGTGGTGGCGTTCCGGCGGCGGGGACCCGTATGTCGGCGCACGACTGCCGGCGGTGTTTCGAAGTATGGGTTTGCAAGTGATCGACTATACGCCCACTTCCCTTTCCGGCGGGCCGGACAGCCGTGTCATGGAGTGGATGGGTCGTTTCATGCACAGCCAGTTGCCCGTGATGGTGGAGCGCAAGCTGGCCACGCAGGAGGAATCCGATGCCATCCGTGCCGATTGGCAGGCACACCGCCGGAACCCGGACACGATCTTCTTCTCACCGTTTGTGATCGACGTGGCGGCGCAAACGAAACCATAAAAACGAAGAGGCACTCCGCAGGGAGTGCCTTGAAACTCGACAATAGCTGCGGTTGCTATTCTGTCGCCTCTTTGCCGGTATCAGCCAGTTCCTCGCGAATACGGGCCGACTTGCCGGTCAACTCACGCAGGTAATACAGTTTGGCACGGCGAACCTGGCCTGAGCGGACATGCTCGATCTTGGCCACGTTCGGCGAATGAAGCGGAAACACACGCTCCACGCCGATCCCCGAAGAGATTTTCCGCACTGTGAAAGTCGCGCCCGCGCCTGAGCCGCGGCGGCCGATCACCGTCCCCTGGAACACCTGGATTCGCTCCTTGTCCCCTTCTTTAATACGGACATGGACCTTAACCGTGTCCCCCGGGGTGAACGCCGGGATATGCTCTTTGAGAAAGCTCTTCTCTATCTGGTCTATCTGTTTCATCGATGTAACCTTTCTCTATATGTCGTTCTTCTTATCTTCAAGTTCATCTACCAACCGCAATTCCTCATCGCTCAATTCCGCCCTCGTGAGCAGCTCGGGGCGGTGGCGCAGGCATTTCTTGATCGCCTCCGTGCGACGGAATCTTTCTATCTGTGCATGGTGCCCGGACTGCAAAATCTCCGGCACATTCAGTCCCTCGTATTCGGCCGGTTTGGTGTAGCAGGGGGAGCCGAGCATCTGATTCATGTAAGAATCATTCAGCGCCGACTCAAAATTGCCGAGCACTTTCGGTATCAACCGCGCGATAGCGTCCACCATCACGGCCGCCGCCGGCTCGCCGCCGGTCAGCACGTAGTCGCCAATCGAGACCTCATCCATTTCATACAGCGCCGTCAGCCGCTCATCGACACCAAGATAGTGCCCGCAGATGATCGTCACTCGCTCGCACAGCGAGTATTTCACCGCCAAATCCTGGTTGAATTGCCGTCCCGCCGCCGAGGTGAGGATAAGCCGCTCTTTAGGCGATGGCGGCTCTCCGGCTCTCTGGTGGTGGTACCCGAGGCTCTGCAGACATCGGTCGAGTGGTTCGACTTTCATCACCATGCCGCCGCCGCCGCCGAACGGGGTGTCATCGACCGTGTGATGCTTATCCGTAGCAAACTCGCGCGGATTGACTATTGCGATGTCAAAGAGCCGTTTGTCGACTGCTTTCCCGATCAACGACTGCCGCAAAGACAGCGCGAAATAATCCGGAAACAGCGTGACAATTTCAAATTTCACCCGTCACCTCCGGTTTATGCCTGCTCGGCCAGACCGGTTGTGACCACCACAACTTTCCTGTTCTCTATATCCACACTACGGACAAACTGCTTGACCGCCGGGCAGAGCCACTCACGACCATCTTCAGCAGCGATGACGTACACATCGCTTGAGGGACACTCCTCGATCTGGGTTATCTCGCCCACGTAGTCACCGCTTTCATCCGCGTACACTTTGCATCCCACCAGTTCGAACACGAAAAACGTGTCCTCGGCCAGCTCCATCAACTGGCCGCGCGGCAACGCCAACTGTCGGTTGGTCAGCCGCGCCGCTTCTTCCGGTGTGTCGATTCCCGCCAGCTTCAGTACCGGCCGTCCCGAGACGATCCGCGCTGAAGCAATCGTCATTCTCTTCCATTCCCCTCGGAACTCAACGAACAGTTCCTTCAGTTCCAGAAACCGCTCCGGCGTGTCGCTGGTCGGCGTCACGTACAGTTCGCCGTGGACGCCGCGCGTTTTGCCCAGCGTGCCGATCGTGATCAGCGCGTCCGGGTCGGTCACTTATTCCAGAATCTCCAGCACGGCACGATGTCCCTTGCGCGCTGCTGCCGCCGCCAGGATCGTCCGGATCGCCTTGGCGGTCTGCCCACTTTTGCCGATCACTTTCCCCAGGTCCCCTTGCCCCACGCGCAGTTCGTACACGGTGGTCCTACTCCCCTGGACTTCTTCCACCAGAACCTCGTCAGGGTGCTCCACCAGTGCTCTCACGATGAACTCAATGAACTCCTTCATGGTGCCATTCCTTTCGAACAGTCAGATGCGGGTATCGAATCCATTCCCGGCGTAAACTCTGCTATCGAACCGGACCTCAGTGTAAGTCGGGTATTTGGCGGCGCCGCGTTATTTCGCTTCGGCGGCCGGCGCCTCGGCGGCGACACTCGCCTTCTTCATCTTCCGCGTCTTCTTCGGCCGTTCCTTGATCGTTCCCTTCACCGCGACCGTCGAGACATCCTCGCCTTTCTGCGCCTTCAGGTACTTGGTGGTGAACCCGATCTGCTTGAGCAGCGAGGCCACCGTGTCGCTCGGCTCCGCGCCCTGCGCCAGCCACTTGGTCATCTTGTCCTCGAACAAGTTGATCTCGGCCGGTTTCGGCAGCGGGTTGTAGGTGCCAAGAATCTCCAGAAAACGACCGTCACGTGCCCGACGTGAGTCGGCCGCAACTATCCGGTAATACGGACGTTTGGTCGTCCCTATCCGGCGCAGTCTAATGTGTACCGCCAATGGTGCACTCCTCCGTTTCTCACCCGATCCCCAACTGGGACCAGTTTTTTGCCATATTCTTCATCTTCTTATTGCTGCCCATTTGATGGAACATCTTCTGCATGGCGAAGAACTGATTGAGCAGTTGATTCACCGCCTGCACGCTGTTGCCGGAGCCGTTCGCGATCCGCTTCTTGCGGGAGCCGTCGATAAGCCGCGGGTTGCGTCGCTCCGCCACCGTCATCGATTTGATGATCGCGGTGGTCCGCTCAACTTCTTTCTCGTCGAACTTCATTCCCTTGAGCTGTTTGCCGACTCCCGGTATCATCCCAATGACCGACTCCAGCGGTCCCATCTTTTTCAATTGATTCATCTGCTCCAGGAAATCCTCGAAATCAAACTGCGCCTTGAGCAGCTTTTCCTGCATCTTCTGGGCCTTGTCCAGGTCCACTGTCTCTTGCGCCTTCTCGACCAGCGTGACAATGTCCCCCATGCCAAGTATGCGCGAAGCCAACCGGTCAGGGTGGAACGGCTCCAGGTCCGAGAGCTTCTCACCAATCGAGGCCAGCTTGATAGGACATCCGGTCACCTGACGGATGGAAAGCGCAGCGCCGCCGCGAGCGTCACCATCGAGCTTGGTCAACACGACGCCGGTGAGAGCGAGCCGCTTGTGGAACTGCTCCGCGACATTGACCGCATCCTGGCCGGTCATGGCGTCGCTGACAAGCAGAAGTTCGTCCGGCTTGACCAGCGACTTTATCTGCTCGAGTTCAACCATCAGGTCGTCGTCGATATGAAGGCGTCCGGCGGTATCCAGAATGACCAAGTCGACAAAGTTCTTCGAGGCATGCCGCACTGCTTCCTTGCAGATCTCCGGCGGCTTGGCGCCGTCGATATGGAAATGCTCGACCCCGATTGAATCCGCCAGCACCTTGAGCTGTTTGACTGCGGCCGGGCGGTAGATATCGGCGGCCACCAGAAGCGGCTTCTTGTTTTTCCGCTTGGTCATGAGCGCGATCTTACCCGCGAGCGTGGTCTTGCCGGACCCCTGCAGACCGCACAGCATATAGACAGTCGGCGCTTTGTCGATTGGCGCAAGCGGCGCGGTCTTGCCGCCAAGAAGCGAGACCAACTCGTCGTGCACTACCTTGATCACCATCTGGCCCGGCTCGATAGAGGTAAGCACCTCGGTGCCGACCGATTTCTCCTCGACCGCCTTCACGAAGTCGCGAGCGACCTTGTAATGGACATCCGCTTCCAGAAGAGCCTGGCGCACCTCGCGCATGGCGTCGCGGATGTTTTTCTCCGAGAGCTTGCCGGCTCCGCGGAGTTTCTTGAACACCGACTCTAATTTGTCAGACAGCGCTGTAAACATCGTTTCTTTATACCAACTCCGGTTATTGCGAAGGAGAGTCGCGTTCGAACGCGCGGCGCGCACGGGCGAATGCATCTGTCGACGGGATTGCAGGACAGACTACGGCCTTCGTACCGAAGCTTGTAAATATATCATTTCCATAGGAATAGGCAAGGGGAGAATGGTGATCGGGAGGGGTTCGGGACGCCGGCACGAGCGGTCATATTATGTTGTAAAGCAGGGGGTTAGAGAATGCGTAAGTTGGGGGGTCGGGCGCTCTTACGGTGTTCTGTAGCGCACCCAACGGGTGATGAATTTCGACTGACAGGAACTGTCACCCATCATCACTACTTTTCTTGCGTGAAACTGATCCACTACGACCACGATGGCCGGGCGCGCTTCGTTACGTTCGCCACGCGAGACTTCCTTCCAGTTCTCAGCAACCCCATCTTTCGTGACTTGGTAACGGAGTCCATGGTCGAAGTGTGCGCACAGTTCCGTGTGACGATACTGGCATATGTCATCATGCCGGAACACGTACATTTGGTGCTTGTGCCGCCAGTAGATGTCAGGTTGGGTAATGTAGTAGGAGAGATCAAACGGATTTCGGCCAAACGAATCCACAGCGCTCTTCCCAACAACTGCGACCTTCTCAGACGACTAGTTGCGGTTCGAGATGGGCAATGCAGATTTGCGTTGTGGCAGAAGCGATGCTATGATCATAACTGCAGGACCGAAGCAGAGGTGTGGCAGAAAGTGGAGTACTGCCATTTCAATCCTGTTCGACGGGGACTAGTGCGAGCTCCGCAGGATTGGAGGTGGTCGAGCTGCACGTGGTATGCGACTGACGAACGGGTAGGTGAAACTCGGAAATATAAGCCCGACAAATGAATTCCACACCCGTTGGGTGGGCTACGAGGCTGGATCAGCACCCGTACGAGCTCTATTTACAGCTCAACGAGATCAGCCACACCAAGACCAAAGCGCGACGGCCCCAGACCAACGGCATCTGTGAACGCTTCCACAAGACGATTCTCGATGAGTTCTACCGGGTGATCTTCAGAAAGAAACTGATTCGCACGGTTGAGGAGTTACAGCTTGATTTGGACGGCTGGATTGCGTATTACAACACTGAACGCACCCATCAGGGGAAACGGTGTCAAGGCCGCACGCCGATGGTGACCTTCATGGACGGTCTGGTACTGGCTCAGGATGCAGACTTGACGAAAGAAGAGAAACTGACAGCGTAACAGAAACTGCTCAGAGGTAAATGACTGTCAACTGAAGTATCGTTCAGTGCAAATTAGCTGATCAGGAAGTAGACTCACTGATTATAACTTCAAAACGAGCACAATCGCCTGATTTGTAGAAAGCCTCATTACACCCGAATCGAATTCGCCGGACTGAGCCGCTGATATGTATCTACGATATCTTGGCTGTTCAGGTGTGTGTACCCAGCAGTTACTACTGGAGATGCGTGACCCATAATTCTTTGCAGGAGTGCCGGTGAACCGCCGTGGCGGATAAACCAAGTAGCGGCCGAATGCCTCAGCAAATGCGGGTGCAGATGAATTCCAGCTCTCTTACCCATGCGGAATATTATGTGGCGTACGTTATCCTTGTCGAGCGCCTTGCCGTCGTGTGTGCAAAAGACGAGATCGCCGGGAAGTTCTTGCCGCCAGCGGTTCAGATAGAAATGCATGGTCTTGACCATCTTCGCGCCCATGGCGACTTGACGCCATTTCCTACCCTTGCCGTACACCTTGATGATACCACTCTTCAGGTCGACGTTGTCCATTGTCAGCGTGATAAGCTCATTCCGTCTGATCATCGTATCGAAGAAGAGCAGGAGCATGGTCACGTTCCGGAAGCCGATAAAGGAGTTCTTATTCACGGTCGAGATCACCTTTGAGATATCATCCTCGGAGACGACTTCCTTGAGCTTCTTTTCGATTTTGATGCGCTTAATCCGGTGCATCGGGTTCGGCTTCTTCCAGATACCTTCCTGCTCAAGGTAGTTCCAGAATCGCTGCATGGCCTGGATACGGCCGTTGACCGTGACGTCAGACAGCTTGCCGACGAGAGAGAAGATGTACTCCTGCAAGTGCTGTCGGGTGACATCTTCAATGTTAATCTCACGTTCCGTGAGGTAACCGACCAGGTAGCCGAGGCGCTCGGCGTAGCTGTTGACGGAGTTTTCCGTCAGGTTGTTGACCTTGCACCCGAAGATGAAGCTGTCGATGAGACTTTCCAGTCGTTCTTCCCCATGACCTTAGTATCGACTAAGGCGTAGAGTCCCTGAACATGCTTGAGATGGAACATTTCCCATACTCCCGAAATCCGAAGGTTTTTTCGTTTGCCCGGGAGAGGTTGGAAATGTCTAAGTGATTGATCGACAGGTTAGTATGGCGGGGGCGGGATTTGAACCCGCGACCTTCGGGTTATGAGCCCGACGAGCTACCAGACTGCTCCACCCCGCGATCATTATTTTCGGACCGGTGGAATGCTGTCGCCTTGGCGAGACAACTTTCCAGAGTCGCTGTATTCACTACAACTGGCGGACTGTTCCAATCAGCGCTGGAGACTGCCCACCCGCGATTTGGGGCCTCTATATACTGCACCACTCTTGGGCTGTCAAGTACCGTCGAGTTATATTTCACCAACTGTAATTCTTCACCCGGCGTGATTTGGACCCAGTCCGAGCCGTTCGGCCACGTCTTAGGCAGGCTTCTTTAAACTCCGCTTGGCCGGTCGCAAGAGCGACCACTTCAACAGCGGCGGGGTCACGAGTGTGGTGACAATCACCATGATTATTACCGCGGAATAGGTACCCGATGACACCATCGGCTCACCATCGAGTATCAATTTCGCGCCGATCCCGGCAAAGATCAGCCCAACCTCGCCTCGTGGGATCATGCCGAGTCCGATCGCCCAGCGATTGGTTATCCTGTCGAATATCGCCAGACCGCACACTTGCTTGCCGATCACCGCCGCGATCGTAAGCACGGCCGCGAATCCAAGTATGGTAACATCGGCAAACGTGGTCAGGTCAACCAATGCCCCCATGCGCACGAAAAAGACCGGAATCAGGAAAGTTCCTATAGGGGCGATCAACTCTTCCAGTTTGTGTTCGCCCCTGTCGGTGAACTCCTGATAATAGACCTTGTCCAGAATCAGACCGGCGGAGAAGGCTCCGACGATCGGCGCCAGTCCCACCTTGCCGGCGATGTAGGCCAGGCCGAAACAGACCAGCAGGCTGAACGACAGAAACACCCCTTTCCCTTTCAATCGCACGCCCAGCTTGAAATAGTGCGGCAGGACGAACGACCCGACCATAACCGCTCCGACAATAAACAGAGTCGCTTTGCCGATGATCCAGGCTATCATCAGCAGGCTCACGCCGTCGCCGGTCTGGTGCGCCGCCGCAGCGATTATTCCCGCCACCACCGCCAGGATCACAAGTCCCATGACATCATCGATCACCGCCGCACCAAGTATGATCTGCGCTTCGCGGGTTTTCGTCTTCCCCAAATCCTGCAATACGCGAGCCGTAATGCCGACCGAGGTAGCGGTCAGAGTCGCACCCAGGAAGATGTGAACGTATATCGATTCATGAGGCAGGAAGATCGCGCCGACTCCCCAACCCAGGAAAAACGGCGCGGTCACGCCAAAAAGCGCAACCAGAAACGATGACAGTCCGACTTTCATCATTTCTCCGACCGAAGACTCGAGACCGACCTCAAAGAGAAGTATCACGACGCCAAGCTCGGCCAGTATTTCCAGCGGCAAGCTTTCACGAAACCCGGCAAAAACATCGATTCCGACCAGATGAAGGTTACCAAGCAGCATCCCGAACACCAGTTCACCCAGGACTGGCGGCTGGCCGAACCGTTCGAACAGGTCTCCCCCCAGCTTGGCGGCCAGCAGGATGACAATCAATTCGAGCAGCACGCTGAGTACTTCGCTCTGGCCGCTGTCTGTGGCGCCGGAAGCGCCGAACGCCAACCCATGGATAGCGTATACTGCCAGTGCCGCGAAAATGAACGCGAACTGTCGAGGATGAAGAATCTTCATACCGTTCTCAAAACGCCTGTGAGTTCAAGAATTGCGCCAAAAGTAGCCTTAGCGCGCGCGGACATCAAGCGTTTTCGGCGGTATGCACCATAGCTACAGAAATCTTCCGATCTGACGACATAGTGAATATGAACTGACAGGGATGTCCTGTCGTCTCTCTGTTGCAGGAGAATGACTTAAGACTATGTTCATTATCATTGGGGCCATTGTCGTTCTGGGGGGTATTATCGGCGGCTTCACATGGGAGGGGGGACAGATACTGGCCCTCAATCAACCCGCCGAGCTCGTCATCATTGCCGGCGCTGCGCTTGGTTCACTCCTCATCGCCACGCCACTGTCGGTCATCAAGAACATTCTGAAACAGATCTCCGGCGTGTTCAGTGGGGGCCTGACCAAAAAGGATTACCTCGACCTGCTGGTCATGATGTACGAGATCTTCAACGTGGCGCGCCGCGATGGTCTGGTAGGCCTCGAAAATCACGTCGAGCACCCGCACGAGAGCGAGATATTCAAGCGGTACCCACACTTTCTGAAAAACCACCACGCCGTCGCCTTCTTTGCCGACACCATGCGTGTCATTATCTCTGGTTCAGTGCAGCCGCATGATCTGGAAGATCTGATGGAGGCCGACATCGAGACGCTTCACGAAGACGAATCGCGGGCACCTAAAGCGTTGTCCACGGTCGCCGATTCACTTCCGGGTCTGGGAATCGTGGCGGCGGTGCTGGGTGTGGTGATCACGATGGCGGCTCTCGATGGTCCGCCGTCGGAAATCGGCCACAAAGTCGCCGCGGCACTGGTGGGGACATTCCTCGGCATTCTGGGTTGCTACGGTTTTGTCGGACCGCTGGCCACGAGCATGAACCACCGAACGAGTGAGGACAAGCAGTATCTCACCTGCATGAAACACGCACTGCTGTCGTTTCATAAGGGAGTCGCGGGCGTGATTGCAGTCGAGTTCGCCCGCCGCTCGTTGTTTGCCGAGGTTCGCCCGGAATTTCTCGAGCTTGAAAAGGCCTGCAACGAGGCCAAGCGCCGGTAATCCCCGATGGCCGAAGAAACCACCCAGCCGATCATCATCCGTCGCAAAAAGGGAGGGCACGGCGATCACCACGGCGGTGCATGGAAAGTTGCGTTCGCCGATTTTATGACGGCGATGATGGCGTTCTTTCTGGTCATGTGGCTGGTGGGACAAAAGCAGGAAGTGAAAGAAGCGGTCGCCGGCTATTTTCGTGACCCCGGCAAATACCTTAAAGAGGGAAGCGCCGGGATGCTTCAGGGGACCTCCAGCGCCATTAGCGCCAGCGATCCGACGATCGGTCTTATCAATAACCCAATGAAAAAAGACAACTCGACTCCGCCGCCAAGTGAGACCGAGAAAGCGGCCCTGGCCGCGGTCGGTCAGAATATCATGCGGGAGCTTGAGAAAGAAGAGGCGTTCAGCCGCCTGAAGAAAAACGTCAAGATACAGATGACAGCCGAAGGACTGCGGATAATCTTGAACGAATCCGAGGATTCCCCGGCTTTCTTCGAGCCCGGCTCTGCCAAGCTTCTGCAGCAGAGCGCTATCATTCTGATCACCATAGCCAGGGAACTGGGCAGGCTTAGGAACCACCTGGTGATGGAAGGGCACACCGATGCCTCAGTCGGCGGCGAGCAGACTGTCTCCAACTGGGAGCTGTCGTCCGACCGGGCCAACTCCGCGCGCGAATTGATGGAGGTCTCCGGCTTGTACGATGGCCAAGTGCGGGAAATACGCGGCTATGCGGACAAGTTCCCGATGTTCGAATCAAACCCGGCCGACCCACGCAACCGCCGGGTGACAATCCTTGTCCTGTATGAATCGCGCGAACGCCAGTTCGACCAGCTTGAGCTCGGCGCCGAGTTTGTCCCGGAAAATAACGGGTAACCCGAGCCTGTTTTTCACTTTTCTCCTGCCTGCTCATTCCAGTATCCTACAGTCAGAATCAGCCACCAACGGAGAGCATCCGACTCCGTTCTCAAGAAGGGAAAGTGTTATGGTCAAGTATCGAAACATGTGGGCGCAGGTCGGACTGGTGATCATCACTCTGGGCATCTACACCATCTATTGGTACTATCAGACGGCCGTTGAACTCAAAGGTCTCGCCAAAGACGAACAAGCCAATCCGGCACTCTGGACGATCCTCTTGTTCATCCCATTCGGCGCCATCTACTCCCACTACAAGTATGGCGGGCTATACGAAATAGTAAGCCCAGACCATTTCAATCGATGGCTTCTGTTCGTGCTCTGGATTGTCTTTTCGCCGGCAGTCTGGTTTATCGTCCAGACAGAATTGAATCGTCGAGCCACCTACGGCCAGCCAGTCGCGGCGTCGGCCTGACGACAATCGTCGGACTCCCCAGCTCGCCTACTGCTTCTGAACGCGGAAATTGAGCGTCCCGGAGACGCGGCTGAGTACAACTCGGATGGTCCAGTTGCCAGACACTCCAAGCTGACTGAACTCATCGCCGCTGGCCTTCAACGGCGATGTGTACTTCTCGACCCCGTTCGCGTCGAGTAGCGTCACGGTGGCTGACCCTCCGGTGATAACCGAGGCATGATTCACCTTAGCGCTGTCCCCGCTGTTGGACCACGAATAGGTGAGCGTCGTGCTCACGTACTTAACCCCCGTCGCCTGAAACTGAAAGTTGTCCGCGATATTGGCGATCTCCGGCTGGAACGGAGCGAGTGAATTTTTGCTGCACGCCAGCCCCGCGATCAGCATAGCTGCTGCCAGCAGAGCCAAGAATGGATTTCGATACTTCGATCTGGTCATAAGTCTCCTTTGTCAGGACAGATGCTCCGAGCGGCAGACATTGTACAGCGGGCTGACAGCGCCTGCCTCGTAGTATTGTATGTCCGATGATGGAATTCCAGGGTCGTGACGAGACCCGCAAGTCACCAACCCAGGCAATATATCAGCTTCCAGGCCGTGTAACCGCCTTTATATCATCAAATTAGTGGCCAAGAAAAGGTATTGACAGCCATTCTCTGAGAAGTATATTGTTATCGTTAGCGGACTTCCGTCTTAAGGTTTCAATAGTTTTGGTTTTCTGAAATTCAGAGCAGTATCCCCAATCACCAGCATATCCACGAGTCTAATCATTTTGTTTTTGTGTATCTATAAGTCCGGCGAACTCTTGGTGAAAAGGTTTGCCTTAACCGTCAACGTATTCAGGAGGAGAGCATGAACATCTTCGTAGGGAACCTGTCCCGCGACGTCGAAGAGGACGAGCTGCGGCAGGCCTTCCAGGAGTTCGGCACCGTAACATCAGTCGCGATCATCAAAGATCGTCTCACCGGGAACCCCCGCGGCTTTGGCTTCGTCGAGATGTCCTCGAACGAAGAGGCCGAAGCGGCCATTGCCGGTCTCAACGGCCGGGAGCTTAAAGGGCGCAGTCTGAACGTCAATCAGGCCCGTCCGAAGAGCGACCGCCCGGGTGGCGGCGGTGGTGGCGGAGGTCGCTCCGGTGGCTTCCGCGGTGGTAGCCGTACCGGCGGGGGGGGCGGCGGCGGCCGTCGCGGCGGCGGCTGGTAAACAGCTAATTTAGCTTAGAGATTCACGGCAGGGACAGACCGGTCTCTGCCGTTGCTCTTGTTATGACGTTGTCATGCTTGACGTTACGCCAGGTACGAGTGTGGAAAGATACGGAACGGCAATCGAAGAGCAGTTTGGTGCATGTTGGAACCAAGTTGGCCGTGGGTTGTTTAATTGTCATTGGGGAGTAAACGAACAGATCCGGGCATTGGGTGAATAGTTGACGAAACAGAAAAAGCGGATATATTAAGTAATCTTATCCAGAGTTATTCTGCACCTAAGGAAGGAGCAACGCGTGAGAAAAGTTTTCGGAATTGGTGTGGCGTGTATGGCCGTTTTGGCTTTGGCAGCGATGCCAGCGTTTGCGGGCGGCGCAGAGTGCGCCAGCAAGGCCTCGGCTGATAAGGCGGCTTGCACTGCAGCTCACGGTACTGACGGCAAGATGATTTCGTCGGACGGCAAAGCCTGTCCGTCGATGGGCGCAACGAAGACAAGCGCCGATGCCAAGGCCTGCTGTGCCGCTCACGGCGGCAAGATGGCTTCCATGACCCCCGAAGAGTGCGCCAAGATGTGCGGCTACACCGGCGGTAAGTGCGAGATGGTCAGCATGTCCGTCAAAGGGATGACCTGCGGCGGCTGCGAGAGTTCGGTTACCGCGGCTCTGGAGAAAGTCCCGGGTGTGGTGAAGGTCGTCAGCATCAGCTACAAAGATGGCACCGCGATGGTGTGCGTTGACCCGGCCAAGTGCCAGAAAGACGGCTTGACCTCGGCTGTTTCCAACAAGGGCTATGAGGCTGCGATTATTCCAGCGGTTGCAACCACTGGCGCTGAAGGACATGGCAAAGTCTGCAGTCCGGAAGAGAAGGCTGCCTGCGCGGCTAAGGGCGCTAAGGCTGAGAAGACTACTCTCGAAGACTCCAAGTAATTCCTCTATCTGTGAGTCAAGGCGGGACCCGGTGCCCGCCTTTTTTTTGCCTGGCTGTTTGGTGTTGAGCGGCAAAACCTCATATATTCGCCTGATATTCATCGTTGAGGAGTGCACTGGTTGTCCGATTCAGATACTGTGATACATGCTCTTTCCTTAAAAGGCCGGCGGTCGAGATTGTTGAGCTTCGCTCGCAATGACTCTGGTGCCGTTGCAGAGCGGGGATCGAGATTGCTTCGTCACGCTCGGCGCGTGACTCGCAATGACTCCCACGGAAAATCATCACCGAATCCCGGAGCCAGTCATTGCGAGGCGCTTCGCCGAAGCAATCTCGTGCGGTTGGTCCCCCTGAATCCGAGATTGCTGCGCTTCGCTCGCAATGACGTGCCAGGTGTCGTGGGCCGGGTTCCGGAGTCCACCATAACGCGGACAGAGAAACCCGACAAGCATCGGCTCACGACCTTCCTCCTGAATATAGTTAGGAGTGCTGTCAGGCGTCCTCGCCTGACAGTTGTCCGAGTGCTCGGAGTGTCGGGCGAGGACGCCCGACACCACTACAACGGCCTGTGGTGCGCTACAATTGTTCTTCGCGCTCTCCTCGCTATCTGCTTGTTCATTATGGCTGCAGGCCTTCCGGCCAATGCCGCCAAATACGCGGGCGACCCTTTCTCTTTGGGCGTGGGTGCTCGTCCTCTGGCGCTCGGCGGAGCGGTTATTGCCGGGCCGTTCGATGCCACTGCCGCCTATTGGAATCCGGCAGGCATGAACCGCCTCGACGGCCGCTATCTGGTAGCAATGCATGCCGAGACATTCGGCTCGCTCCTGAATCACGACTACGTATCATACATCGACTCTCGGGAACGACCGAACTCGCTGATTCGCGCATTCGGTTTTTATGCCTACTATCTTGGCGGCGGGGGGATCAAGATCACCGAACTGAACCAATTCGACCGACCAGTGGTGCTTCGCGAGGAATCGCACGCCGATGTTCTGGTTGGCGCATCGGTCTCGGGACAGATTCGTTCCAAAGTCGATTTCGGTTTGACCGGTAAGATCATCTACCGGGATATTGGCACCGAGACGGGTATGGGACTGACACTCGATGCCGGCGTGCTCTACCCGGTGAAACCGTTCGCTCAAATCGGGCTGATGGTCACGGACATTACGAGCGGGTTCATTCGCTACTCCGGAAAGACGTTCGATGAGGGGAGCAATGCGGAATCGATCTATCCCACCGTGAAGCCGGGTCTCATGTTGTCTCGCCAGTACCGCGAGTTCACCGGTCGCTTCATGGTGAGCGGTGATATCAAGTTCGAAGGGCTCAAGTATGCGGCACAGTACTGGTCCGGTCCGGTGTCGCTCGACACGCATTACGGCTGGGAACTCGGATATCGCGAGATGCTGTTCGGTCGGGCGGGGTTCGATATTGGGCGGTTCACCGCCGGGGCTGGACTGGATATCCGGAATATAACGGTTGATTTCGCGTATCTGCATCAGGCGAATCTCGACGAAACGTTTCGGGTCAGCGCCGGGTACCGTTTCTGAATATGGACGGGACGACGTTCCTTGGTCTGGTGGCCGGTACGCTCACAACCGTTGCATTTTTCCCGCAGTTTCTCAAAGCCTGGCGCAGCAAGTCGACCAAAGACATTTCGCTTATCATGTACGTTGTGATCAGCACGGGCATATTGCTTTGGCTGGTGTACGGCGTTTTGATTCATTCTCTGCCTGTCATTGTCGCTAATGCGGTGACGATCGTTATCGCGCTGGCGATTCTGGTTCTGAAGATTCGATATAAGTAGGAGTGCCAGAGGGTCTTTCGCGCGAAATGGGTTCGTTTCGTCATTTTTTATTTCGCCAAATGTCGTTGTCGCGCCTGCAAGGTGAAGTACGCCAACGCGTAACGAGAACGGAGCGGTACGCTCGCGGCGTGACACCATGCGTGAATGTTGATGGCCGATATAGGGTTGCGGCGCAAGTGCTGGTGTGAAACTGGGGACGAGGGCGGTGATGCAAGTCATGGCTTGAACTCCTATATGTAGCGGGAGGAGATCGTGAACAGCGGGGAATTGGTTGGAAAATTGGAGGGTGAGTGGGGAGCGTATGTTCAAGTGCCGTTTCTGTTGTCGTGACGGCGCCACGTGATCGAAGGTGGAAACGGAGTAGCTGGGGACTCAGACGTTGTCTGGGCTACGGTTGCTTGCGAATCGGTTTGTGTCACGCCACAAATAAACGCGGAACCAGGACAGGTTTGGCGCTTCGGCAACGGGCAAGTAGTTAGAAACCTGCCGCGGAGCGGTGGGGCACCCCGCGATTGCATCCGATCCATACCCGCTCATGGCGTATTCCGACGTCGACGGCGATCTTGTCCCGGACAATGTTGACAATTGTCCGAGTGTGTCCAATCCCGGGCAACTGGATGCCGATTTCGACGGTCGCGGCGACGCCTGCTGCTGCCTCGGAACGACCGGTAATGTCGACGGCGACCCCGGTGACGTCATTGACATTTCTGATCTCTCGGCAATGGTGGACTATCTGTTTTTTGGTGGGGGCATTTCGAATTGCTTTGAGGAAAATGACGCGGACCGTTCCCTCGCGGTGGACATATCGGACCTTCAGTTGTTGATCGACTTTTTGTTTTTCGGGGCGGCGCTGCCGAGCTGTCCGTGAGTTAGAACAGGCATGACGATGTCGGGTTTCTTGGTCGAACCTCGGAACCACGACCTTGTATGCTTCATCCGGTCTTGATTAAACTGAGAGCGGACCGGAATGACAAAGGCGATGTCGGGTCACACCGAATGTCTGGCGACAATCGGCATGCCCTGACACAACAGTGCCCCCCCCTTGCATTTCCCCCACCACTTCCATGCTGATTGTAGCTCCGACCCGTATGTAGGAGCATGAGATTTGTCAATGCTCAGGAGATGTCGCGCCATGGTGTTTTCGCCGCAACTGTATATCAGCAATCGACATTCACGAACGGTGTCGCACGGTGACCGCACCGCTTCGTCCTCGCTACTACTTGGCGGACTTCACGTTGCGGCTGCGAAAACGACATGTCGCGAAATAAAAAATGACGAAACGAACCCAACCTGTTCGTTGCCCTGCAATACGTTAGTATTTTTGACTGGTGTTCACGTGAT